>DATHJM010000341.1:0-2396 GCA_035489775.1 Burkholderiales bacterium | reverse complement strand
ACATTCACCGACCTGATGGCTTTCGATGAAGCCACCGGCCGGTTCGCGCAAGCCAAGAGCCTCACTACGCCCGCCCAGCTCGTGCAGGGGATCATCGATTGCCTGCGCATGAGCGCGGTCGATGTCGCCGGGCTCAGCGAGCTGATCCACGGCTCGACCACCGCGATCAACACCTTGATCGAGAGAAAGGGCGCGAAGACCGGGCTGATCGTCACCCGGGGCACGCGCGATGTGTACTCCATCGGACGCGGCAACCGCCCCGAGTCCTACAATCTTTTCTTCCACCGTCACCGGCCGCTCGTTCCGCGCCACCTGACGCGGGAGATCGACGAGCGGATGCTCGCCTCGGGCGAGGTGCTCGAACCGCTGGGGCACGCGAGCCTCGAGGAAGCCTGCCGCCGCCTGGCCGGCGAAAAAGTGGAAGCCGTGGCGGTCTGCTTCCTGCACTCCTACGTCAACCCCGAGCACGAGCGCGCCGCGGGCGAGATTGTGCGCCGGGCTCTTCCCGGCGCCTACGTTTCGCTTTCCCACGAAATCCTGCGCGAATACCGGGAATTCGAAAGAACCTCCACCACGGTGGTCAACGCCTACATCGGTCCCAAGGTCGCAGGCTACGTGCGCAGCCTCAAGGCCAGCCTGGCTGAAATCGGCTTTCGCGGCGACTTGACGATCATGCAGTCAAACGGCGGGGTGATGACGCCCGAGGTCGCCACCGGGCGCCCGGTGGCGATGATGGAATCCGGGCCGGTGGGCGGGATCATCGCTTCGGCGCAGGTGGGACGCGCGCTGGGACTCCCCAACGTGATCTCCTTCGACATGGGCGGCACCACCGCCAAGGCGAGCTTGATACGCGAGGGCGAGCCCACCATGGCCCCGGGCTACTACGTCGGCGGATACGCGAGCGGCCACCCGGTCATGGTGCCGGTGATCGACCTGGTCGAGGTGGGCGCGGGCGGCGGCAGCATCGCCTGGATCGACGAGATCGGCGCGCTCAAGGTCGGACCGCAGAGCGCGGGCGCCGATCCCGGGCCGATCTGCTATCGCGGCGGGGGAACCGAGCCGACAATCACCGACGCGAATCTCGTATTGGGGCGGCTCGATCCGGACGATTTCCTCGGCGGGCAGATGGTGCTCGACGCGAAGGCCGCGGCCCAGGGCATCCTGAAGAGGATCGCCGGTCCACTGAAGATGAACACGACGGCCGCGGCGCAGGCTATCGTCGATATCGCAGTTTCCAAGATGTCGCTCGCCGTGCGCGAAGTCTCGGTCGCGAAGGGCTACGATCCGCGCGACTTCGCTCTGGTCGCCTCGGGCGGCGCGGGTCCGCTGCACGTCATGGCGATCGCGCGCGAGCTGCACATACCCAAGGTGATCGTTCCGCTTTACCCCGCGCATTTCTCCGCGCTCGGCATGCTGGCCGCGGACGAGCGCCACGATTTCATCCGCACCTTCTATGCCGATCTCGGCGGAGTCGATTTCCGGCAGCTCGAGCTCACGGTGGAGGAGATGGCGGCTGAATCGGCTTTTGCGCTCGGGCAGAAGAAAGGCGTGGAGCACAGGATCCATCTCGACCTGCGCTACGTCGGCCAGGAATTCACGCTTTCCATTCCCGTCAGCGCGAAGCAGATCAGGGCAGGCGATCGCCGCGCCATCAGGAGGGCATTCGACCGCCTCTACGATCAGCGCTATGCCCACCATTCGCCCGAGGAGCCGGTCGAAGTCGTCAACATCCGGCTCGCGGCGATCGGCAAGCGTGCGACCATGACGCTCCCCCGCCTCTCCGCGAAGCGCCGGGCCAGGGCTCATCGAAACGCGGAGGTGCATCTCGGCGATTCGGCCCGTCCGGTATCCTGTCCGGTATACCGGCGCGAAGAGCTCGGGGCAGGCACGCGCATCGCGGGGCCGGCCCTGGTGCGCGAGCATGGAACGACCACCGTGCTTTTCAAGGGCGACGCTTGCCGCGTCGCCAGGACCGGCGAACTCCTGATTTCGGTGAGAGGGGCCGCATGAGTACGAAACTGGACCCGGTGACGCTCGAAGTCATCCGCAACGCGCTGCCCGCGATCGCCAACGAGATGGCGGCGGACCTGCAGCGCACTTCGTACAACATGATGATCTACGAGGTGCGCGACTTCTGCACCGCCCTGGTGAACGTCGACGGGGAGCTGATCAGCCAGAATGTCGGGGGCGTTTCCCATTTCGTCGCGGACCTGGGGGTCATCATCACCGACGCCGTGAAGCGCTACGGCAGGAAGGGTTTCAAGCCGGGCGACGTCATCATCACCAACCACCAGGCGGTGGCGGGACAGCACCTCAACAACGTGGTGATCTACGTCCCGTATTTTTTCAAAGGCGAGCTGCTCGCGTTCTCCATGGTGCGGGCGCACTGGATCGAC
>DATHJM010000340.1:0-6043 GCA_035489775.1 Burkholderiales bacterium | reverse complement strand
GCAAGGGCATGCGCAATAGTTTCTATTGGTGTTACACGCCCAACAGCGGCGGCACCGGCGGCATCCTCGACGACAATTTGAACGTGCGTCAGGACAAGATGGCGCTGCTGCACCAGCTATGGGGACAGTGATGGACTGTCACATCGCCCACGGGATCGCGGACATGCCACAATTGCACGATCTCATCGGCAAGAACCCCACATGGCCCTCAAACGCTACAAAGGCGGCTCCGGCACGCTCGTCGTGCTGGAGCACGCCTCGAAGATCCTCAAGGACAACCCGCTCGGCGATCCGCACGTGCGCAAGCTCGCGGTGTGGCTGCCGCCGCAATACGACGAAGGCTCGAAGCGCCGCTTCCCGGTGCTCTACGACCTCGTAGGCTTCACCGGCTCCGGTCTCGCGCACACCAGCTGGAAGCCGTTCGGCGACAACGTCCCGGAGCGCGCGGCGCGGCTCATCCGGGAAGAGAAGATGGGGCCGGCGATTTTCGTCTTCCCGGACTGCTTCACTGCGCTCGGCGGCAACCAGTATGTGAACTCGTCCGCGATCGGCGACTACGCGGACTACCTCACGCGCGAGATCATTCCCTTCGTCGATCGCGGGTTCCGCACGCTCGCCGCCCGCGAGCACCGCGGCTGCTTCGGCAAGTCATCCGGCGGCTACGGGGTCGTCCTTCACGCGATGAAGTATGCGAAATACTGGGGCGCCATCGCGGATCATTCCGGCGACGCGTATTTCGATTTCGTCTACTGGCACGATTGGCCGAACACGCTGAACGAGCTCGCCAAGCATCGTGCACCGAAGCGAAAACCCGGCGCGTACGACGCGCTGCGCGAGTCCAGCCGCAAGGGGCTAGCCGAAGGCCTGGACGACGGCCGCATCAAGCGCTTCCTCGCGCACGTGTGGAAAAAGGAAAAGCTCTCCACCGCCGAAGGCCACTGCATCATGAACCTGTGCATGGCGGCGACCTACGATCCGGACCCGAAGACGCCGCTCGGCTTTCGCGTGCCGTTCAACCTCGAATCGGGAGAGGCGATCGGGCGGCGCTGGAGCAAGTGGCGCGAGCACGACCCGATCAACCTGGTCGCGAAATACCGCGACAACCTCAAGTCGCTGCGCGGCATCTATATCGATTGCGGCTGGCGCGACCAGTACCACATCCACTACGGTTCGCGCATCCTCGCCAAGCGCCTCGCGCAAGCCGGCATTCGTCACAGGTACGAAGAGTTCGACGACAACCACTCAGATGTCGATTACCGCATGGACGTGAGCCTGCCTTTTCTATACAGGGCGCTCAAGCCCTAGAGAGCAGATTTTTTCGCCATGGCGGACGCAGGCCCCAGCCCGCCTCGCAGGCTCCTGGCACGGCCCGAGCGCATGCGCTTTGCGCTTTCGGACGACGCGGCCGGCGCGACGCCGCTCGAGCTTCCGCGCCGGAACATGGCCATGGCGGCTGCCGTGGCTGCCGCCATGTTCGCGATCTTCGCGTGGATCCTGGTGTCCCAGATCGCCAGGCTCGACCCGCACTCTCTGCGCAGCGTCTCCGCCCTGATGGGACTCCTGTTCGAAATATTCTGGATCCTCGGCTGGTCGGTCGGAGTGGCGTTTCTCGGCGCGCTGACCGTGCTCCTGGGCTTCTACCGCGAATCGGCGCGGGTGGCCGGCGGGCGGCTCATCAACGTGTCGAGGATCGGACCCTTCAGGATGGTCGTCGAGTACGACCTCGCCCGCATGCGCAACCTGCGCATCGAGCCCGACAAGAGCGGCAGGAGAGCGCGTGTGCGTTTCGATTACGGCGAAGGCAGCCGGGCGCTGGGCGATACGATGCCGAAGGTCGACGCGGAACGGATCGTCGCGGCCCTGCGCGGCGCAATGCCCGCCGCGATGACAGCTCCGTTGGCCGAAGCCGCGGCGGCGCACGAGTCCGTGCCGCCCAGGATCGATTCACCCGCCGGAGCCGCACCGCGGCCCCTGCCGCTCGCCTCCGTAGTCGCGCTCATCGCGGCGAATCTGCTGCCGCTCGCCGGCGTGCTGTTCGGCGGCTGGAAACTGGATGAAGTGATCGTGCTGTTCTGGGCCGAGAGCGCGGTGATCGGCTTCTACACCCTGCTCAAGATGGCGGTCGTCGGAAAGTGGTGGGCGCTTTTCGCCGGGGCATTTTTTGCGGGGCATTTCGGCGGTTTCATGGCGATCCACTTTCTTTTCATCTATGAGATGTTCGTGCGCGGGCTCCATGGCCGGGGCTCCGAACCCGGAGCAGTCGAGGCGCTTACCCGTCTCTTCACGCCGCTATGGCCGGCGCTCCTCGCACTCTTCCTGAGCCACGGCTTTTCGTTCGGGTTGAATTTCCTCGCGCGGCGCGAGTACCGGCGCGCGACGATATCGAGCCTGATGGTGGCGCCGTACCGGCGCGTCACCCTGATGCAGGTGACGCTCATTCTCGGCGGCTGGCTGGTGATGGCGCTGAACGATCCCATGCCGGCGCTGGTGCTCCTGATCGTGCTCAAGGTGGCCGCCGATCTGTATGCCCACCGGGGCGAACGCAGGACGGGAACGAAACCCGGCGGATAGGCGGGACGCAAGCCTGGCGTTCGAGCGCGTTCACCCCAACCCGTCATACCCTCCGGCGCATCGGAAGGCTGCGGCGGGACACATGGTCGGTCAGCCACTTGACCGATTGCCGGGCGCGGGCCGCCACGAGCGAAGCGGGCAGCTGAACGTAGTCGTCGTTGAACACCTCGAAGCTGTAGTCGCCGCGATAGCCCATGTCGTCCACCCGGCGCACGAGCTCGGCCACTTCCGCCCCGTGCACGCCTTCGCCGGGAAACACGCGGAAGTGCATTGCGGTATCGATGCGCTCCTCGCGGGAATGCAACTCCCGGAACATGAAGTCGGCGAGCTGGACGATGAATATTTTCTTTGGATCGACGAGGTCCAGGTCGCCGAGTCCGGTTCGGGCGGCCAGCATGTGGAAGGAATCGAGCGCGAGGCCCAGGTTGGCGCGATCGGCGTCCGCGACGATCTCCCAGGCCTGCGGGAATTCGTTGACGTGCCTGCCCCAGGAAAGCGCCTCGTACGCTATGCGTATGCCGAGCGGCACCGCGAGCGTCGCGAGCTTGGAGAGGTCGCGCGCCAGCAGCTGCGGATCGCCGCTCGCGTTCGCGGAGGTCGACGAGCACATCAGCAGGATTTTCGAGCCCAGCGCGTGGCACATGCCGAGCATCGCCTTGGCGATGTCGAGCTTGTAAGCGTGCAGATGGCCGGGCAGTCCTTCGAAATCGCGCAGTACCTGGAACCCGGTCACGCGCAGACCGCTCTTGTGCACCGCGGAGATCGCCGCCGCTTCACCTCCCGGATGCTCGACGAGGTCGCGCGCCGACAGCATGATCTGTGTGAATCCGCCTTCGCGCACCGCACGCAGCTTCGCTTCCAGCGGGCCGGCGACCGTGATGGTGTCCATGCCGAAGTGATCCTGGTTCATGCCGATGCGCCCGGGCGCAGATGGCTCACCACCAGCTCGAAAGTGACGCCGCCCAGGTGGACTTGCGTCAGCGCGCCTTTCTCGCTCGGCTGGACAGCGCCGTGGTCGATGAAAACCACGCCTCGCTCCTTCAGGATGCGGACGGCGGCACGCATGTCGGGAGCGCCCAGGCCGATGCGCAACAGACCCTCCTCCCACACGATGTCGTCGGAGCCCGGCGGCGGCTCGATGAGCTGCAGATAGAACTTGTGGCACGGGCTTTCCAGCAAAGTGCCCTTGGGCAGGATGCCGAAGAACTTTCCTTCAGGGAGCACCGTGAAGCCGAAGAGCTGCCCGTAGAACTCCACCCAGTCCCGGGTGCGGTCGCTCAAGATGGTCTGCACGACGCCGAAATAGTGCAGGCCGGCTTGAGCGAGCGGCCGGGCTTCGGCGCCAGGCAGCGGCACGAAGTCCACGTCGTAGATGGAAAAATCCTTGTAGCGGTCGACGAAGTAGATAAGGCTGTCGCCCACGCCGTGTATGCCCGGGATGTTCAGCTCCATGGCCGAGGCCCGCGTCGGTATCTCCCAGGCGCCGAGGTCCTGCGAGCGGCGCCAGGCGAAAGCCGCGTCGCGCACGCGCAGCGCGATCGCCTTCAGCTCCGGCGTCTCCGTCGGCGCACTCATGCGGGGAAGCGCTTCCGGGTCCGCATTGACGATCAGGTTCATCGAGCCCTGGCGGTACAGCATGACTTCGCGCGATCGGTGCCGTGCGACGCGGAGGAAGCCCATGGACTGCAGCACCGACCCGAGGGCCTGCGGCTGCGAAGTGGCGTACTCGATGAACTCGATGCCGTCGATGCCCAGTGGGTTGTTGGGTTCGGGATTGGATTCTCGGGTGGTCATTGGCGGCCTTTCAAGTCGTCCGGCTGGCCCGGCTTTGGTTCCCATGCTCCGTCAGGACATCGGAGATGTCCTTCAGCGTGACCGCAGTCCTAATCATAAGCGATCGTCACGGATCGGTGACTGAGCGCACGCCGTGCACGAGGCCGCGCTGGGTCGTCGATCCGTGGGTGATCGGTTATGACGCGGCGCGGCCGACCAGCGTGGACTGAGGCCGTCAGTGACGGCCTGGCAACAAAACAGCCGCCCGCTGAAGTTTTGTTAGGCCGCCTGCTATAAGGACACGGCGCTCGTAACAACGAAGCGCCGGCTTCGGAAACCGGGTCGTTCCGGCTTCGAGACCGAGCCGATTCGGGGGCGGCGCAAACACACACACTCATTCACCGCCGGCATGAGCGCCTGCCGGACCGGGATGCAGGAGATTTCGAGGAGGAATCATGACCTTCAACGTAAAGGACATAAGCAGCAAACCGGAAATGACCGGGAAAGCGCTGCTCACCGTATCCGCCGCCTTGGTCGTGCTTTGGGGAATTTCAGCCCCGGTGTTTGCCGATAGTCGCGATGACGACGATTCGGTGGATCTGACCGACTCCAGGATTTCCGGGGACTTCGACTACGGGGTCTGCCGTGGGACGAATCCGAAGTGCTACCACGACTGGGTGGGAGCAGGACGGCAGAACAAAGTGCTCGTATATACGCGGACGGCGGGCCCCCGGCATGCGAACCTCGGGCCGGCGCTCGCCGCCGGTTTGAATCCGCCGCTCGATCCCGCCCGGCACATCGTCCAGACCAACCTCATCCGCCTGTTGAACGCGGAAGGGATTGCGGTGGACTGGACCGAGGATGTCACCCGGGTCAGCAATCTCAACTCGTATAAGGCGGTGATCTTTGCCAGCACCAGCCGGGACGCGCTATGGAATCATTCGGTGGGAGGACAGGTCGGACAAAACCTGACCGGCAACTACCAACAGGATGCGGCACGGACTCTGCTGAGACAATACATGCGTGCCGGCGGCGGCTTTGTGGCAATTCACAACGCCTTCGGCACGGAATACAACTGGCAGTACTACGAAGGCCTGCTGGGTAACGCCAACTACTACGATCACGGCGCTTTTCAGCCTGGAACGGTCCAGATCATCAACGACCGCGACGTTTCCACCGCCGGCCTGCCGGCGCGCTGGGATTTCAGCGACGAGTGGTATAACCTCGTGCCGTTCCCGACAAAAGTGAGATTTCTCGCGCTCGTCGACGAAAACTCCCTGGCGACGAAGCACTCGATCCACCCGGGTTTCCCCAAGTTTCACCCGGTCGCCTGGTGCCAGTACTACGATGGTGGCCGGTCGTGGGTCACCACCCTTGGGCACATCAACACCGCGTTCACGGCGGGTTCAGCGCTTCCCGGCGCTGCGGAATTCCAGAAGATGATCGTCGGCGGCATCAAGTCGGCAATGGGTCTGGAGCCCTTCTGCCAACCGGGCAGCCATGACCGCCACAATGACCACGACTGGGATCGCCGCTAAGACTGGAACCGCCTCCGGGCTGCATTGAAGCGGCTGTCGATCCACGACGCGCAGTCCCGGGGCCAGTTATTGGCCCCGGGACTTTTTTGGCCGGAGATTCTTTCCGGTGAGGCCCGTTGGCGCTTCGCGCGGTGAGTGTATTCTTGAAAGTGCTGTGCAAA
>DATHJM010000339.1:0-2034 GCA_035489775.1 Burkholderiales bacterium | reverse complement strand
CCCGGAGCCGGCGGCAATATCGCCGCCGAGATCGTCGCGAAGAGCGCCGGCGACGGCTACACCTGGCTTCTCGGCAACAACAGCATCCTCGCGACCAACCAGAGTCTCTACAGCAGGCTCGGCTACGACCCGGTAAAGGATTTCGCGCCGGTCGCGCTGGTGGCGATCCAGCCCAATATCCTGGTCGTGAATCCGAACGTTCCGGCAAGCTCGGTGAAGGAGCTGATCGCCCTGGCGAAGGCAAAGCCCGGCGAGCTCAACTACGCGTCCTCGGGCAGCGGCGCGGCGGCGCACCTCGCCGGCGAGCTGTTCAAGGCGATGGCGGGAGTCGAAATGGTGCACGTGCCTTACAAGGGCGCGCAACCCGCGCTCACCGACGTGATCGCCGGCCAGGCGCAGCTGATGTTCGCGACCTCGGCTTCGGTGATTCCGTATATCAAGGCGGGGCGGCTGCGCGCGCTCGCCGTCACCACCGCGCAGCGCTCAGGCACGGTGCCCGATTTGCCGACCGTGTCCGAGGCGGGAGTGCCGGGCTTCGAAGCGATCACCTGGCACGGGGTCGTCGTGCCGGCCGCCACGCCCCGGGCGCTCATCGAACGGCAGAACGCCGACATCGTCAAGGTGCTGCGCATGCGGGACCTGCGCGAGCGGCTCGAATCCCTCGGTGCGGAGCTCGCCCCGGGAACGCCGCAGGACTTCGCCGAATACATCGCGCGCGAGATCCCGAAATGGGCGAAGGTGGTGAAAGATTCGGGCGCCCGCGCGGAGTGAGGTTGTGGTACTTTGCTGCGATCTCCGGAGGGCAGAAAATGAAAATCGGGACGGGTTTGCTGCTGAGCGTGCTGAGTGCGCTGTGTATGTTGACTGCGGGCGCGGCCATGGCTGCTGAGATCAGGGTGTTGAGCGCCGGCGCGGTCGAGCCCGGGCTGCGGGCCGCCGCCACGGCCTTCAAAAAGCAATCCGGTCATGAGGTGAATATCACGTTCAACACCGCTCCCGAGATCCGCAAGCGCATCGGCGCGGGCGAGGCGTTCGACGTGGTGATCGCGCCCCCCGCCGCGCTCGATGAATTCGCCGGCGCGGGCAAGGTGACGACCGACCGCGCCAACCTCGGACGGGTGGGAATGGGGGTTGCAGTGCGGCCCGGCGCGCCCGTGCCCGACATCTCGAGCGGCGACGCGCTCAAGCGCTCGGTGCTGCAGGCCGAATCGATCGTGTTCAACCGCGCCTCCAGCGGCATTTACTTCGAGAACCTGCTCAAGAAAATGGAGATCTACGACCAGGTTCAGGCCAGGACCACGCGCTACGCCGATGGCGCCGCCGTGATGGAGCACGTGCTCAAGGGCAAAGGCCGGGAAATCGGCTTTGGGCCGGTCACCGAAATCCTGCAACACAAGGAAAAGGGCCTGAAGCTCGTCGGGCCCTTGCCGGCCGAGGTGCAGAACTACACTTCGTATTCCGCGGCGCCCATGAAGGCGGCGGCGAATGCGGAGCTTGCCCGGTCCTTCGTGCGCTATCTGGACAGCGCCGAAGCCAAGTCGCTCCTCGTCGCGGCGGGTGTCGATTAGGGCTCCGAAGCAATGAGACTCGTCGCGGTGTTGCTCTCGTGCGTGGTCGCGGATGCGGCCGCGGCGACTGATATCAGGGTGCTCTCCGCCGGCGCAGTCGAGCCGGGCCTGGTGAAAGTCGCCGACCAGTACCGGCGCGAAACGAACAACCGGGTAAGGATCCAGTTCGCCACCCCGCCGGTGCTCGAGAAGCGCCTTACGGGAGGTGGGGATTCGGCCGATGTCCTGGTCGCCTCGTCGGGAGTGATGAACGATCAGCTGCGAAGGGGAAAGATCGAGGCGGAATCGCATGCCTTCATCGGGCGGGTGGCAGTCGGGGTCACGGTGCGCGCCACTGCGCTCGATCCCGATATCGCCACCCTCGACCGGTTCAAGCAGTCGCTGCTCGGCGCCGATTCGATCGTATTCAACCAGGCGTCGAGCGGCCCGTACCTGGAAAGGCTGTTCGATCTGCTCGGGATCGGCG
>DATHJM010000338.1:0-4099 GCA_035489775.1 Burkholderiales bacterium | reverse complement strand
GCAAAGCCGCGCTGAACTGCCACTGACTCTCCACTCTTGACACCGAGCCTCACGGCGCGCGCTCGCGTTCTCCGGAAGGGGCTGTGACTCCACCGCCTGTGGCGGGATCTCTGATCTCGCCGCGGACTTTGTCGAGCGTCTGCCCGACCTTGACGCTGACCGAAGGAGCGCCCTCGCCTCCTGGCAGGGTCACTCTGGCTGGATCGCTGGGCCTCCTCGCGCTCTCCTGTGGAACCCCGTTGATCCAGGTCGTGCTCCTGCCCGAGGAGCGCGACACCTGGCCGTTGACCGTGACGGTGCTCTCGACGACCACCGCGGTTTCCTGGATGTTGGCCTGGCGGCGGCGGTCGAGATCCTGGCGCTGCTGTTCCGTGAAGAAAAGGCGCCCGAGATTCTCCTGGGCCGCGACGGGGCCCGCGGCAAGTCCGAGCAGGAACGCCACGAAAAAAGGCCGTCCTGCAAATCCGACGCGCTTCTTTCCGATAGGGTGTTTGCGTCGCATGCGCCGGCTCAAGCGGGCTTGAGTCCTCGTACCGAGATCAGGTCGACCTGGCACTCGGCTCGCAGGCGCGGTTGCACCGTCGTCGCGCCCGGCGCCGCCCCGCGCTCAATCCGGGCCACGGTGCAATTTCGCACGGACACGTGCGCCTTGATGCCTGCCTGCAGGTCCGCCAGGAAATTCAAAAGGTCCCCCTCATGCAGCAGCAGCATGTCCAGCTTCAAGCGGCTCACCACGAGTTCGGCGGCGCTGGTTGAGACGATCCCAGGGTAATCGAGCGGCCTTTGAGCATCGAAGTTGTACCTGATCTCGAAGAGCTTCCGATCGTTCTTGATCCTTGTTATCGATTCGATCCAGTCGAGCCGGCTCTGCTCGCCCACGATGCCGCGCTGGCGCATCTGCTCGTAGTACACGAGGTCGTCGCGGATCTCGCGCTCTTCCTCCGCTACTCTCAAGACCCGCTCCTGGGCCGCCACGCGGGTCAGCCTGGTCGCGTCCCGCGCCGTTCTCGCCTCGTCCAGGTAGTATCCGCTGGCGATCACGCAAGCTGCACCCAGCGCAATCATGACGATCGCCACGGCGAGCGGCATGCGCAGGCGCTTGAGGTCGTCGCGAGTGATGTTCATGTGCCGAGCCGCTTGACCACTGTCACCGAGAACTGCGGCACTTCGTCTCTCCGCGCCGCCCCGATATCTCCGGCGAGGCTTTTTTCCGCGTTGATGTCGAATGGCAATTGCGTGCGCGTCACTTCGGTGCCGGGCCGCCTGCGCAGCGCCTCGGTGAATTGGTTCACCAGCGCGGTGACGGCGCGGAAGTCCGAGGCCTGCTGCACGACGAGCTTGCCCGAAATCTCGGCGGTTTGGGCCTGAGAATCTGTGCCCGCGGTCTGTGCCTGCGCGGTTGGCTGGGAGGACGGCGCCCTGGACGCATCGCGGCCGGCAGTCGATTTCGCTCCGGTGCCGAACTCCCAAGCGATTCTGTCGATTTCGATCTGAGGCAGGGCCGTTACCGCTTCGCTGATCTCGGCCAACATCCTGCCGGGCGAAGCGCTCTGCCGCAGGAGCGCCCGGTAGTTCCTGACCACGGTTTTCAGGGTTTCGCTGGAGATCGGCGTCTTGGGGAAACGCGTCTGCAGTCGAGCGTATTCCTCGGACGCGCGGGCTTCCAGCATGCGGTCATTCTGGGATTGCTCGTTGACCTGATGGATATCAAGAAGTCTCACCGCCGAAACGAGCAGGCAAAAGGCGAGCGCCGCTGCTCCGGTGGCAAGCAGGCCCACGCGCGCGCGCCACAGGTGATAGAAGCGCCGCAGCCGGTTGTCGGCATACTGTTCGCCGGACGGATACGCGGCAAGCACGTGCACAAACAGCCCGTCGGCGAGCATCTCGACTGGCGCCGATTTGAGACCCAGGCCGCGGCCTACCTTCTCGAGGTCGTGAACATGGAACTGCAGCCGGGCTGAATTGACGCACGCCGCGTCGTAGAGCGCTTTGTGCGCGCTCGGCGCAAGCACCAGCACGTCGAGCGCGGGCGCTTCGCGCGGCAGGATGCGGGTGTTGACGAGATACTGCTGGATCCGCAGCGACTCGGCCGCGAACTCCTGAGCGATCGCGCGGGGATCGGAGAAGTCCACGCGGCCGAGGCGCGAGAAGCGGATTCGGCCGTTCTCGATGTAGCTCTGCCGCAATCCGGCCTGCTGCCGGCTCACCATCAGGTATCGTCCACCCTTGAAACCGAGACGCTTCCCCGTCTGGGCCGCGACGAGCGCCACTGAGAATACGCCGACCACGCGGGCATCGTTCGAGCGTAAGGCCTCGAGCCACGGCTGGAATTGATGCGTGTTGGTAAACGACATGTAAAGCACCCGTTCCTCGCGCCGGCCCGCGTGG
The DNA here is from genome assembly GCA_035489775.1 of Burkholderiales bacterium. Lineage (GTDB taxonomy): Bacteria > Pseudomonadota > Gammaproteobacteria > Burkholderiales > SG8-39 > VBDM01. The sequence continues at coordinate 1,711 of DATHJM010000338.1, read as the reverse complement.
GTCTCCGACCCGAGGGACAGCGGGAGGGCGAGCGACGCGTCGCGGTAGCGCTGCGCGAGCTTGCGCGCAAGCAGCGCGCGCCGGTCTGCCCCGCGCACGTAAGGGATGTTTTCCTGGAAAAAATCTTCCTCGACGACGTCTGCGAGCACGTAGAAAAGGCTGTCCGGGGCGCCCGCCACGTACCTGGAGAATTCGGCGACGCCCTTCTCATTCATGTCGAAAACGCCTTCCTTCCGCAGCTCGCCCCTCTCCCACAGATAGGCGGTGACCCTCTGGGAGGTGAAGTAACAGAGGCGTTTGCCCGGCACGGCTTCTATACCTTGATCTTGCTGATGACGTCGTAAATCGGACCGAGAACGGAGAGCATCACCCAGCCGAGAATGACGCCGAGGACCACCGTCAGGGCCGGCTCGATGATCGCCTGAATCTTGCCGATCGATTCGCGCACTTCGCGGTTGTAGAAATAGGACACGTTGAGCAGCGCCTTGTCGAGCGCGCCGGTAGACTCGCCCACCCGGAGCATTCTCACTACGAGCGGCGGGAAAAGCCCCACCTCCTGGAACGCCGCGGTGACGTTCTTGCCTTCGCCGATTTGCTGTCCCGCGAGTTTCAGGCCTTCCTGGATGACCAGATTGCCGGTGATTTCCTCGGAGCTGCGGATCGCATCCAGGATGGTGATCCCCGAGGAGTACATGAGAGCGAAAATGCTGGCGAAGCGCGACAGGATGATCTTGCGCAGGATCTCCCCCGCCACCGGGAGAGCGAGCTTGAAGCGATCGACCTCGTAACGCACCAAGGGGTTGGCCCGAGCCGCCAGCTTGACGCCGAAGAAAAGGATTGCGGGAAAAGCCAGGAGAGCCCACCAGTAGCCCACGAAAAACGCCGAGACCTCGATCAGGACGCGCGTTTGCAGGGGGATCTGCTGCCCCATGTTCTTGATGAAGGCGACCATCTGCGGCACCAGGTAGATCATCAGGAAGAAAGTCACCATCAGCACGATCGAACCGACGAACGCGGGATAGATGACGAGCTTTTTCATGTGCTCGGCAAGTTCATCTTCCCATTTAAGGTTCTCGACGAGGCTTTTCAGCACTTCGGAGAGCTTTCCCGTGTCCTCCCCGGCGCGTACCAGGCTCGTGAAAACCGGGTTGAAGATTTGCGGATACTGCGCGAGGCTCTGCGACAGCCGCAGCCCGCCCTGGATACTCTCGATGACACCCGACATCACTTCGCGAAATCGCGCATTTTCGATACTGTCGCGCAGGTCGATCAGCGATTCGACGAGCGGCACCCCGGCCCCGATGAGCTGCTCCATGTGGAAGCAGAAGTTGATGAGCTCGGAGCGCTTGATCGCGCCCGAGCGAAGGAGGCTCCCGCCGTGACGGGTCGGTCCGCCCCGTACCAGGTCGAGCCCCATGCGCTTCAGGCGCAGCTCGAGGTCGACCAGATTGATCGCTTCGATCTGGCCGAGCATCGTCTTTCCCCGGGTATCTATGGCCTTGTAAGCAAAGAGTGCCATGTTTGATCCGTCGTCGGCGCCGGGCGCCTGCCGTGGCTTACATCCGGTCGGTGAGGTCGACCACGCGCATCAGCTCGTCGAGCGCGGTCGAGCCGTCGAGGACCCGGCGAACGCCGTCGTCGGCCAGCGTGCGAAAGCCCCTCGCCAAGGCCGACTTCTGCAATTCCCGGCCGGTGGCACGGTGCGCGATCA
>DATHJM010000337.1:0-2906 GCA_035489775.1 Burkholderiales bacterium | reverse complement strand
GGGAGCGCCTTCAGCAGCATATCGGATACCGTTTTTCGCGGCCGGATCTGCTGTCGCAGGCTCTCACACACCGCAGTCGCAGCTCGGTTCACAACGAGCGGCTGGAGTTCCTGGGCGATAGCATCCTCAACTGCGTCGTCGCAGCCGAGCTGTTCGAGCGCTTCGGCGAGCTTCCCGAGGGAGACCTGTCGCGGGTGCGCACCCATCTCGTGCGCGAGGAAGCCCTGCATCAGGTGGCGCAGACGCTCGGCCTGGGCGATCACCTGCAGCTGGGCGAAGGCGAGCTGAAGAGCGGCGGGTTCGCGCGGCCCTCGATCCTGGCCGATGCGCTGGAAGCGCTGATAGGCGCGGTCTTTGTCGACGGCGGCTTTTCGGCGGCCCGGGAGACCGTCCGGCGCTTGTATGAGCCGCTGCTCGCCAGCCTGGATCCGAAGGCGCTCGGAAAGGATCCGAAAACGCTGCTGCAGGAGCTGCTCCAGGCGAGAAAGATCGCGCTGCCTCAATATTCCGTGGTGGCAACCCACGGGGCGGCGCACAGCCAGGATTTCGAGGTCGAGTGCCTGATTCCCCAGCTCTCCGTGCGGACCATGGGCAATGGAAGCACTCGGCGAAACGCCGAGCAGGAAGCGGCAATGCGCGCCTTCGAGCAGATCCGCCGTCGAGCGGCCGTGCCGTGATGGCCGTCGAGCCGTTTCGTTGTGGAACGATCGCCCTGATCGGACGTCCCAACGTCGGCAAGTCCACCTTGCTCAATGCATTGCTTGGACAGAAACTCAGCATCACCTCGCACAAGCCGCAGACCACGCGGCAATCCCTTCGCGGGGTGCTCACCACCGGGACGGCGCAGTTCGTCCTCGTCGACACCCCCGGTTTCCAGACCCGGCACCGCGGTGCGCTCAACCGGGCGATGAACCGCGCGGTTCGCACTGCGCTCGAGGCTGTCGATGCGGCGATGCTGGTCGTGGAGGCGGAGCGCTTCGGTGCCGAAGATCGCGCGCTTCTGAAGCTGACGCCGGCGGGGTTGCCGCTGCTTCTGGTCGTAAACAAGATCGACACAACCCGGCCCGCCGGCTTGCTCGCGTTTCTGAAAAAGGCCGCAGGCGAAGCGGAGTTCGATGAGATCGTGCCGGTCAGCGCAAGCCGCGGCAAGGGGCTCGATGAGCTGCTGGGGGCGCTCAGGGGCCACCTGCCGGCGCAGCCGGCGATCCATCCCGAGGACGACTTGACCGATCGAAACGAGCGGTTTCTCGCCGCAGAATTCCTGCGCGAGAAGCTGTTTCGCCTTCTGGGGGAGGAGCTTCCCTACAGCATCGGCGTGGAAATCGAGAAATTCGAGGAGCAGCGCGGCATGCGGCGCATTCACGCCTCGATCGTCGTGGGTAAAGAGGGGCACAAGGCGATCATCATCGGATCGGGCGGGGGCAAGCTGAAACAGATTGCCACCGCAGCGCGTCTCGACATGGAGACGCTTTTCGGGGGCAAGGTTTACCTGCAAGTCTGGGTCAAGGTCCGCAGCGGGTGGACGGACGACGAGGCGGCGCTGAGACGCATGGGCTATGGTTGAGCGCACCAGACAGGAAAGCCGTGAAGCCTTCATCCTGCACGGCTACCCCTATCGCGAGACGAGCCTGCTGCTCGAAACGTTTACCCGTGCATTCGGACGGGTGTCGATGGTGGCGCGGGGAGCGCGCAGCCCGCGCTCGCCTCTGCGCGGGGTGTTGCTCGCGTTTCAGCCGCTCGCCCTGTCCTGGTTCGGCAAGGGCGAACTGCGGACGCTCGCACGCGCCGAGTGGGTCGGCGGACAACCGCTGCTTCACGGCGAATCGCTCATGTGCGGGTTCTATCTCAACGAGCTTCTGTTGCGGCTGCTGCCCCGCGAAGACGCGCACGACGCCTTGTTTTCGCGATACCGGGAAACACTCCGGGAACTCGCGCCGAACGCCGGCTCAGCCCCGGCGCTGCGTTCGTTCGAGAGAGCTCTGCTCAAAGAGCTCGGGTATGCCATGACGCTCGAGCGCGACAGCGCGAGCGGTGGCGCGATCGACCCGGCGAAGAGCTATGCGTACGATCCGGAGCGCGGGCCGATCGAGGTCAAGGACTCGGGGCCGGAGCCTCGCGTGTCCGGCCGGACGCTTCTCGACATGGCGCGCGACGACTATGCCGATCCCCAGACTCAGCAACAGGCCAAGGCACTGATGCGCACGCTCATCAATCACCGGCTCGATTACCAGCCGCTGAAGAGCCGCCAGATCTTCAGGGATCTGCTCGCGCTGTGAGGCAGGCATCCGCATGACTTTCTTGAGCGTCAATCTCAACAAGATCGCGCTGCTGCGCAATACCCGCACCATCGGCATTCCAAGCGTCGTCCACGCGGCGCGCATTGTGCTGGGCGCGGGCGCTCACGGAATCACGGTCCATCCGCGCCCGGACGGGCGGCACGTTCGGGCGAAGGACGTGCGCGAGCTCGCCGTCGTGCTGCGGGATCGGCCCGGCGCGGAATTCAACATCGAAGGCAATCCGTTTCACGGCCTGCTCGAATTCGTTCGCGAGGTGCGCCCGGCGCAGTGCACGCTCGTTCCCGACGAAACCGGTGCCTTTACATCCGACCACGGCTGGGATCTGGGCAGGGATGGCGCGCGCCTGAAGCCCGTCATTGCGGGACTCAAGTCGCTGGGCGTGCGCGTGAGCCTGTTCATGGATCCGGTTCCGGAAGCGATGGCGGCGGCGGCCGGCCTCGGCGCGGACCGGGTCGAGCTGTATACGGAGCCCTATGCCCGCGCCTTCGGCGCCGTGGGGGAGGACGCCGTGCTCCGACGCTACGCGGAAGCCGCGCGCGCCGCGCAGCTTGCCGGCCTCGGCGTCAACGCCGGCCACGACCTCAATCTCGGTAATCTGCCGCTCTTCCT
>DATHJM010000336.1:0-3376 GCA_035489775.1 Burkholderiales bacterium | reverse complement strand
CACGGCCTGGGCTTCTCGCACGAGCAGATGGGCGAGCCGGTGGCTAGCTTCTCAGGCGGCTGGCGCATGCGGCTCAATCTCGCCCAGGCGCTGATGTGCCCCTCGGACCTCCTGCTGCTGGACGAGCCGACCAATCACCTGGATCTGGATGCCATCCTGTGGCTCGAGGAGTGGCTCAAGCGCTACGCCGGGACGCTTCTCGTCGTCTCGCACGACCGCGATTTCCTGGACGGCGTGGTGGACGTCGTCGCGCACATCGACGCGAAGAAGCTCAGGCGCTATTCGGGCAACTACTCGAGCTTCGAGCGCCAGCGCGCCGCGGCGGTGGTGCTCGCCGCTGCGCAGTACGAAAAGCAGCAGCGCGAGCGCGCGCACCTGGAGTCCTTCATCAGCCGCTTCAGGGCGAAGGCCACCAAGGCCAAGCAGGCGCAAAGCCGCATGAAGATGCTGGCGAGGATGGAGGAGCTGGCTCCCTTGCACGCCTCCGCGCCCTTCTCGTTCGAGTTCCGCGATCCGCTGAGAGCTCCCGACCCGCTTCTGGTGCTGGAGGACGCGGACGCCGGCTACAAAATGGAGGGGGAGCCGGACAAGGTCGTCGTGCGCGGCATCAAGTTCTCGCTGCAGAGCGGCCAGCGATACGGCCTTCTCGGCATCAACGGCGCGGGGAAATCGACGCTCATCAAGACCATCGCCGGGGAACTCGCACTCCTCGCCGGCAAGGCGATCTTCAACAAGGGGCTTGCGGTCGGCTATTTCGCGCAGCACCAGATCGAGATGCTGCGTCACGACGAATCGCCCCTCTGGCACCTCTCGCGCATTACCACGAACGTGCGCGAGCAGGAGCTGCGCAACTATCTCGGCGGCTTCAACTTCCCCGGCGACATGGCGACGACTTCGATCGCGACCTTCTCCGGCGGCGAGAAAGCCCGCCTGGCGCTCGCGCTTATCGTGTGGCAGCGCCCCAACCTGCTTCTGCTCGACGAGCCGACCAACCACCTCGACCTGGAAACGCGCGAGGCGCTGACGGTGGCGCTCGCCCAGTTCGAAGGCACGCTGGTGCTCGTCTCGCACGACCGGCACCTGTTGCGCGCGACCACAGACCAGTTCCTTATCATCGCCGAGGGCCGCCTCGCGCCCTTCGACGGCGACCTGGAGGACTACCGCGACTGGCTGTTCAAGACCAAGCTGGCACCCGCGGAAGAAGCGCTGTCTCTGCCCGAAGCGAAGAGACCCGCCGTCACGGCTCCGCCCGCCGCTCCGGCCCGCCGCGATCAAAAGCGCAAAGAGGCGGAAGCGCGCCAGCGCCAGTCCGCGGCGAGGAAGCCGATCGAGTCGCGAATCAAGCGGCTGGAAGAGCTGATGGCGAAGCTGAGCGCGCGGAAATCCGCGATCGACGCGCGGATCTCCGACCCGGCGATCTACGGCGAAGATCAAAAGGACGCCCTGAAGACGCTGATCCTCGACCAGGCCTTCGTCGCGCGGGAGCTCGCGCAGCTCGAAGCCGAATGGCTGGAGCAGCAGCACCGGCTGGAGCAGCTCGCGGCCTAGTTAGGAGATCCGGTTCTTTATCGCGCCGCTTCGCTCGGTCTTGGATCCGCATGGCGCATCGCGCCCGCGCTTGACCCGTTTCGCACGAAGGTGTTACCTTCGTGTTACTCGAGAGGATTTTCATGGCCGCTTCCACTACGCTCAAGCTTTCCGAACGACTGAAGGAGCGCATCGTGCCGCTCGCAAAATCCGCGGGCAAGACGCCGCACGCGTGGATGATCGATGCACTGGAAGCGCATACCGAGCTCGCGGAGAAGCGCAGGGCCTTTGTTGGTGACGCGCTCGCCGCGGAGAAGGAAGTCGAACGCAGCGGCAGGGCTTACCGGGCCGAAGACGTACACCGCTACATCCGCGCCCGCGCAGCGGGGAAGAAAGTCGGCCGCCCGAAACCGGTGCGATGGTAGCGCCTTGCCATGGCGTCCGTGAGCTACGCGCCGCGGGCGCTCGCCGATCTGGAAAGGCTTAGCGACTTTCTTGCCGAAACCGATCCCCGCGCCGCAGCGCATACGGTCGATCTGATAGCCGACGCCGTCGCGGTCCTGGAGGAGCACCCCTTGATCGGCCGTAGGACGGAGGCGGACCTGCGCGAACTAGTCATCTCTCGGGGCAAATCGGGATACATCGCACTTTACCGCTTCGACGGGGAACGTGATCGCGTTCTTGTGCTCGCCGTCCGCCATCAACGCGAGGCGGGATACTCCGGTTAAGTCCGGCGAAGTTGCGAAAGCCGCACAGCGCCGTATCCCGGAAGCGGTCAATCCGCAGCGGAACGGACCTTGCCCCGCAGCTTCTTGACTTCGCCGCGCCGGATCTTGCTTTCAAGACGCTTCTTCCGCGAGCTGCGGGTCGGGCGGGTCGGTCTGCGCTGGCGCGGAACGACGGCCGCGCGCGCCACAAGCTGGTGCAGCCGGGAGAGCGCCTCTTCCCGGTTGCGCTCGAGGCTGCGGTGCTGCTGCGACTTGATGACGAGCACACCCTCGCGCGTGATGCGCTGATCGCGAGAGCCCAGCAGCCGCCATTTGATCTGCTCGGGGAGCGAGGAAGCCCGGATGTCGAAGCGCAGGTGCACGGCCGAGGAGACCTTGTTGACGTTCTGTCCCCCGGCCCCTTGCGCGCGGACCGCGCTCATTTCGATTTCCGACTCGGGGATCGCGATCGCTGAGGAAGTGGCGGCCATGGCCCTCCATTCTGCCCTGCTGCAGCCGCGGAGCGGGAGACAATCTTCCGGCCGGATCGACTGCTTGCGCGCCGCGTCCGCGTCCGTTAACCTGAACCGGCCTGCCCGAGGCTCCCGACAAGGAGGATCCATGAACGAGGCTCAACACCCGCCCAGACTGCTCATCCCGGCTCTCAAGCCTCTCTACGCGTTCCTCGAGCCGCTGTCGTGGCCGCTCGTCCGCTGCGCCTGCGGCTTGATTCTCGCGGTGCACGGCTGGGGCAAGATCGCCCGCGGCGCGGAGGCGATGGCGCCCGGGTTCGTGAAGATGGGATACGAGCACCCCGTCCCGCTCATCTACTTGCTGCTCGTCGTCGAGTTCTTCGGCGGAATCGCCATCGCCGCCGGGTTGTTCACGCGCTTCTTCGCGGCCGCGGTAGCGATCGAGATGGCGGTGATCACCTTCGTCCATTACCTGCCCAACGGATTCTCGTGGCTCAACCGCGGCTACGAGTTCACCCTGCTTTGGGGGCTGGTCGCGCTCGCCATATGCTGGCGCGGCGGCGGGCCTTACTCGCTCGACCGGAGAATCGGCGTCGAGCTGTAGCCTTGAAGCCTGAGTTGACCGACCCGCATCACGGCGGCCCGCCGCCCGCCGCCCCGCCGCAATCG
>DATHJM010000335.1:0-5727 GCA_035489775.1 Burkholderiales bacterium | reverse complement strand
GCGAAAGAGATGGAAATGCGCTTCCTCGACCGCGAACAGGGCCGCAGAGAGGGCATGAAGCAGTTTCTCGACGACAAGGCGTATCGCCCGGGCCTCGAAACCTACAAGCGCGGCTGACGGCGCGCTGCGCCACCCGTTCATGTCCAGCCCGCTGAAAGGCATCCGCGTTCTCGAGCTGGGGCAGTTCATCGCAGGCCCGTACGCGGGCCTGCAGCTCGCCGATCTCGGCGCACGCGTCATCAAGATCGAGCGGCCACAGGGCGGGGACGCATTCCGCGAGTTCGGGTTGAGCGCGAACGTGCAGGGCTACAGTCACAACTTCTGCGCCTTCAACCGCAACAAGCTGAGCATCACGCTGGATGTCAACTCGCCGGGCGGGCAGGAAGCGTTCCGCCGGATGGCGCGGCAGGCCGACGTGGTGCTGGAGAATTTCCGGCCCGGCGTGATGAAGCGCCTGGGCTTCGATTACGAATCCCTGCACGCGGCGAACCCCCGTCTCGTTTACTGCTCGATCGCAGGTTTCGCCGAAGACGGGCCCTTCGGCGGGCGGCCCGCCTACGACGCGGTGGGCCAGGCGCTCTCGGGGCTCATGAGCCTTTTCGTCGATCCCAAGGACCCGCGCACGCTCGGGCCGACGCTCTCCGACCAGGTGAGCGGCATGCAGGCCTGCATGGCCGTCCTCGCCGCGCTGTACGAGCGCGAGCGCTCGGGCAAAGGCGCGCGCGTCGAGGTCACCATGGTGGAAGCGAGCATGGCTCTCATCCCGGATGCGTTCACCGCGTACACTCACGCGGGACACGTCATGCAGCCGGAGTCGCGCGCCGCCGTTTCGCTTTCGTTCGCTTTCGCCTGCGCTGACGGCAGGATCCTCGCCATTCACGTCTCCTCGATGGAGAAATTCTGGCGCGCGCTGCTCGAGGCGATCGGGCGCCCGGATATCGGCGATGACGCGCGCTTTCGCGATCGCATGGGACGCATCAAGAACTACGAAGCACTCGTGCAGGTACTCAGGCCCGTGTTTGCGGCGAAGCCGCGCGCGGTCTGGGCCGAACGCCTTGCGGCGCATGACGTGCCCGCGGCGGTGATGCATTCGATCCCCGAGGCGATGCAGGAGCCCGAGGTGAAGCACCTCGGCATATTTCACGAGCTTTCGCACGCGCGCTACGGGAAACTGACCGCGATGCGCCGCGCGTCGAGAATCGGCGGCGAGCGCGAGTCGGAACCGCTTCCGCCTCCGGCGCTCGGCGAACACACGGACGCGGTTCTGCGCGAGTTCGGCTTCGTCGCCCCCGAGATCGCCGGGCTTCGCTCGGCCGGCGCGATCTGAGGGGAACGTTCATGGACTTCAGCTTCACCGAGGAGCAGCGCCTGATGCGCGAAAGCGTGCGCAAGATGATGGACCGCATCGCCACGCCCGAGTACGTGCGCCGCCTGGACCGCGAGCAGGCCTATCCGCAGGAGCTCTACGACGCCTGGGTGGAGCTCGGGCTCCTGCGCATTCCGTTCGAGGAGAAATACGGCGGCCTGGGCGGCAGCGTCATCGACCTCGTCATCGTCGCCGAGGAGATTTCGAGGAAGAGCGCGGATTTCTTCATGGCCTACGCGGGCAGCGTCTTCTGCGGGTTGAACGTCGCGCGCAAGGGCAGCGAAGAGCAGAAGCGGCATTGGCTGCCGAAGCTATTCTCGGGGGAGATCAAGATGTCGATCTCCATGTCGGAGCCCGAAGCCGGGTCTGACGTCGGCGCGATGCGCACCAGCGCGCGGCGCGACGGGAACGACTACGTAATCAGCGGGCAGAAGCTCTGGGCCACGGGCGCGGGCGCGACGGGAAACGTCATCAATGTCTACTTGAAGACCGATCCGAAGGCCGACATCCGGCAGGGAATGTCGCTGTTCCTCGTGGACAACACGGCGAAGGGCCTGGAACTGAGGAAACTCGACATGCTGGGACGCCGCTGCACCGGCACCTACGAGATCTTCTTCAACGACGTTCGCGTCGCGCCCGAGCGTCTCGTCGGCGGCGAGAACAAGGGCTGGGAATGCATTCTCGCGGGGCTGCAGGCCGAGCGCATCACCTCGGCCGCGGGCAACATCGGCGCGGCGCAGGCCTGCCTCGACCTCGCCGTCGACTACGCAAAACAGCGCAAGCAGTTCGGCCGCGCGATCGGCGCCAACCAGGCGATCGCGCACATGCTCGCCGACATGGCGACCGAGGTGGAAGCGGCGCGCGCCCTCACGTGGCGCGCTGCGTGGATGGCCGCGAGCGGCGAGGAAGCGCTGCGCGAGATCTCGATGGCGAAGCTTTTCTCCTCCGAAGCCTACGTGAAGTGCGCTAACATGGGCATGCAGGTCTTCGGCGGCTACGGCTACAGCATGGAGTTCGACATGCAGCGCCACTACCGCGACGCGCGCTCGGCGACCATCGCCGCGGGCACTTCGCAGATGCAGCGGAACATCATCGCCGGCCTGATGGGTTTGAAGGTTTAGCTTTTGCTACGGCAAGGCCGCCTCTCGGCTCCGGCGGAGCGCACCGTTCCGGCGCGCGGCACTAATTCACATCATCGCCTAGCCTGCGGCTGCCTATAATGACGTACAGGCAGGAAATCGCACATCGCCTGACTCCAACCACAAGGGGAAAACAATGGGTCTTCGGCTGAAGTTCAATTTGGCGCTGCTGTTCGTATTCGCACTGGGGTTCGCTGTCTCCGGTTATCTTTCCTACAACCTCCTGCACAAGAATGCGCGCGAGGAAGTCCTGCGCAACGCGGGCGTGATGATGGAGGCGGCCTTGTCGATGCGCCGGTACACGGTGAGCCAGATACGCGACAAGCTGGTGCAAAAGGAAGACGAGTTCCTGCCGCAGACGGTGCCCGCTTTTGCCGCCACCGAGATGATGAACGAGCTGCGCAAGAAGTATCCCGACTACGCATACAAGGAAGCGGCGCTCAATCCGACCAACCCGCGCAACCGCGCCGTGGGGTGGGAAGCGGATGTCGTCAACCAGTTCCGCAAGGAAACCCGCCCCGAGATCTCGGGAACCCGGGTCACGGAGTCGGGTCTTTCCCTGTACCTCGCGCGGCCGTTCCAGATCAAGGATGAGGCTTGCCTCTCCTGCCACACCACGCCTGAGATGGCGCCAGCGGCAATGGTCACGCGCTACGGGCGAGACCACGGCTTCGGCTGGCAGCTGAACGAAGTCATCGGTGCCCAGCTGGTCTCGGTGCCGATGTCCCTTCCGGTCCAGAACGCGAATCGCGCCTTCTACACGTTCATGGCCTCGCTCGGCGGCGTTTTCATCGCGCTGTTCGTCATCCTGAACCTGATGCTCTATGTGCTCATCGTGCGGCCGGTGAGGAGAGTCTCCGCCGCGGCCGACCGGCTGAGCATCGGCCGGACCAGCAGCGCCGACAAGGCCATCCCGGAACTGCCTGAAACGGGCAAGGACGAGTTGTCGGTGTTGGCGCGGTCCTTCAACCGCATGCGCCGCAACCTGGAAGATACGATCAGGGCGATGGACAAGAGATAGCCTTGCCCCGGGCTGCCGGGAGCGCGGCTGCTGCGAAACGGACGCAGAGCCGCGCCCCCGTCGGCATCGTTACCGCCGGCCCGCGAGACTAGAACTTGATCTGCAGCCCGACGAAACCGCCCTTGTCGACGTCCCGCTTCACCTGGTTGTCGAGCTCGACGCGCATCTGCCGGTAGCCGACATACACGAAGCTGTTCCTGATCAGCTCGAGCTCGGCGCGCACGCCGATGTCGAAGAACCGCTCGCCGTCCAGCAGGGTCACGACGTGGGGCGCGTAGAAAGCGTAAGTTCCGACGGCAAACGACCCGTTGCCGGGGAACCAGCGCACCTGGCCGCCGAGCGCCAGAGCGAGAACGTCCGCGTTCGCGTCGTGGATCGTCACGGAATACAGCTTGCCGCCCAGCCCGCCTTCGATTCGCGAATTCCCGATGGCGGAATCCCCCGTCGCAAGCAGGCCCACGTTCAGGGCGCGGTCCTTGGTATCCCTGTTGTACAGACCCCCGAAAGTCCAGTCGGCGGCTCCGGCATTCGCGTAGAACTTGGCCTCGACCGTGGTGTTCGACAGGTTGACGTCCACTGAACCCGCCGCCGCGGAAAAACTCGCAGCAGCGAGCAAGACAAACACAAAAAAACGCAAACGCATAAGGCTCCTTAGAGTGAATATCCAGGACGATGGCGGTCAGATTATCCCATCATTCGTTCCCGCGTCACGGCAATAGTTCCCGGGCGCACGGGAGCTACACCGCGGCGCGCTTGGAAAAGCCTCCGTCGATGGTGACGATGGTGCCGCTCGTATACGAGCTCAAGTCGGAGGCGAGAAACACGACGGTGGCGGCGACTTCGTCCACGCTCGCCGGCCGCCCGAACGGATTCTTCTTCAGCAGCTCGACATAGCGCTCTTCGTCGCCGAACATCTGCAGGGCGCGCTTCCTCGAGATCTTGAACACGCGGTCGGTCAGCACCGGGCCCGGACTGACCCCGAGAACGCGCACGCCGTGCTCCGGGCTCGCCGCGCCGAGCGCGATCGTGAAGGACATGAGGCTCGCGTTTCCCATCGATCCCGCGACGTATGCGGGAATCGGGCGCTCGCCCGCGGTGCCGATGATGTTGATGATGACGCCGGTGCGGCGCGCCTTCATCTTCGCGAGATAGTGCCGCGTCAGCCCGATATAGCCGAACACTTTCAGGTCCCAGCCCGCGCGCCACGCCGCGTCGTCGACGTCGTCGATGGAGCCCGCCGGAATGTCGCCCGCGTTGTTCACGAGGACATCGACTTCGGGGCACGCGTCCGTGAGGCGTTTCCTGCCCTCTTCCCGGGAGAGGTCGATGGGGAAAACCTGCACCTCGACGGAAGAATTCTTGCGGATCGCAGCGGCCTCCCGCTCGAGCAGGTCTTTCGAGCGCGCGGCCAGGCGCAGCTTGCAGCCCTCCCGCCCGAACCATTGCGCGATCGCAAGTCCGATTCCCTTCGACGCGCCGGTGACGAGCACCGTGCGTCCGGCAAGCTTCAGCTCCATGGTTCTGCCCTGGCCTGCGCGCGCAGCTCGCGCGCCTTGTCCGAGTCCCCGCGCCTCAGGGCGCGAAAAATCTCCTGGTAGACTGCGACCACTTCGCGCGGCTGGGCGGCTAGCTTCGCCGCGTGGGCCAGCGTCTCTCCTTCGAGCTCGGCACCCGCGCACACGCGGTCGAGGAAACCCCACGCGAGCAGAGTTTCGGCGGCCAGCGTTTCACCCTCGTACATGAGGCGCTTGGTTTTCGTCTCGCCGATGATGAGCACCAGCCGCTCGAGCGCCGGTATGGGATAGAAAAGCCTGTTCCTGACCGCGGGAACCGAAAGCTTGAGCGCCGCATCGCCGAAGCGGAAATCGGCCATCGCGGCGAGATGCACGCCGCCCCCGTGGCAGTGGCTGTACAGCATGGCGATTGTTGGAAAAGGCATCTCGGCCATGTCGCGGCCGAAGGATCCGATTTTTTCATCGAGCGCGGCGAACCCCGCGGCGCGCTCGGGAAACTGCTCGACGAACTTGAGATCGATTCCGGAGCAGAACGATCGTTCGCCCGCGCCGCGCAGCACCAGGGCCCCGATGTCCTTCCGCGCCTTCAACTCCGCCGCGGCAGCGGCCAGGCCTTCGGCCACCCCTGCGTCGATCGCGTTCATGCGCGCGGCGTTGTCGAAGCTGACGACCGCGACCGCGCCCCGT
>DATHJM010000334.1:0-4348 GCA_035489775.1 Burkholderiales bacterium | reverse complement strand
CGATGAATCCCTCGGGATCGGCGAGCTGCCCGAGCACGACGGCCAGGGCCTGGTCGTCGTCGCGGGTGTCGAGCACCTCCGACGGGATGCGCCACATCTCCGCGAACTGCTGGTTGTAGGTGGTGATCTTGCCGAGGTTGTCGACGACCAGAACGCCGTCGGCCGTGGACTCGAGCGTCGCACGGAGCAGCGACAGGGATTTCCGGTGGTCTACCTCGGCAGGCCCGAGGCTCCTGCTCTTTTTCATCTCCCTGCCTTTTATTTTGTCGGGTCTGAGATTGTATCCGGAATCGGCCGGGCAAGTACTTCCGGAGGCGAAGCGTTACAATTGTCCCTGCATTGCGGTCGATTCGAACACCGCGCACCAGTCCGGAGCGAAAACATGAAGCTGCGCAGCATCGAACTCGAAGTGCCCGATCGCGAATCGGCGGCCCGGTTTTTTCGCGATACCTGGGGCCTGATCGAGGCCGGCGAGCGCAACGGGATCTCCTATCTTCGGGGCACCGAAGATCTTCCGTACGTGGTCTCTGTCGCGCAGGCGAGCGAGCCCGCCGTGGCCGCGATCACTTTCTCCGGCTCGAAGCCCGAGCTCGCGAGAATCCGCGATCGCGCAGCGGCGGCGAGGGCGCCGCTCGGCCCCTCGCGCGACTTCGACGAACCCGGCGGCGGAGCCGGATATCTCGTCGAAGGACCCGAGGGCCACGTGTTCCGGTTCGTCACCGAAAAAAAACGCGTGAAAAAACTGCGGCCGGACCGCGACAAGCCCATGCAAGTGACACACGTCGTCCTCAACGCGCGGGACCGGGAAGCCTGCACGCGCTTCGCGGTGGAGGTGCTCGGTTTTCGCCTTTCAGATCGGACTGGGTTTATGAATTTCGTACGCTGCGACCGCGTCCACCACGCGATCGCATACGCGCAGTCGGACAATTCGCTTCTCAATCACATCGCGTTCGAAATGACCGACATCGATGCGGTCATGCGCGGCATCGGCAGGATGAAGGACGCGGGGATAGCGACCTTCTGGGGTCCCGGGCGTCACGGGCCCGGCAACAACGTCTTCGCGTATTTCGTCGCGCCGTTCGGCGCCGCGGTGGAGTACACCTCCGAAGTCCAGCGCATCGGCAGCTCGTACAGGACAGGAAAACCCGAAGACTGGAAATGGCCTCCCAACCGAAACGATCACTGGGGCGTTTCGGCGCGAAACGCCGGCGCGATATCGCAGGCCGAGCGGAAATTCCGCTTCCGGCCGCTCGCCAGCTGAGGCTCTTCTTCCTCTCCAGGGCATGGCGCAGCCGACAAGGCGCGTGGTCACCGGCCACGATGCAAAGGGAAAAGCGGTCGTCCTGATCGACGGCGCCGCGCCGAACGCGAAGCTTCGGAAGGCGACCGGGCTCACCTCGACGCTGCTATGGGTCACGGACCGATCGCCGGCCGACAATTCCGGTAGCGCGGACGCTGCCGAGCGCGAGATCGGCGTCGCTCCTCCGCCCCGCGGCTCGATCTTCCGCGTCGTCGACTTTCCGCCCGCGGCGGAATCCGGCGCCGTCGACAACGCCGCGATGCTGCGCGAAATGGGAATCGGGGCGGGCGAGGGCGGCGCGCGCCACGCGGGCATGCACCGCACCAAGAGCATCGACTATGCGGTCGTGATCTCGGGCGAGATCGACATGCTGCTCGACGATTCCGAAGTGCACTTGAAGGCGGGTGACGTGCTGGTGCAGCGGGGGACGAACCACGCCTGGGTGAACCGCGGGAAGGAAAACTGCCGCATCGCTTTTGTGCTCATCGATGCGAATATGGGAAATTCTTGAAATTCATTTCAAGATAGCGCAGCCCGGCATAGACTGTCGCCGGGTCGGATCCCGTTTCAACCAGAGGAGGAGAGATGGACCAAGGCTTCACTGCCGGGAAGCGCCGGCGCATCGTCATCGGTGCGGCAGCCGGAGCGGCGCTCGGCGCGGCGGGGCTGCCGCTAGTCGCGATCGCGCAAGGCCTGTCCAGGCGTCCGGTGCGGGTCATCGTCGCGCAGACGCCGGCGACCGGCCCCGACATCATCGCGCGCCTCCTCGCGCCGAAGCTCGCGCAGCGCTGGGACCAGCCCTTCATCATCGAGAACCACGCCGGCGCTTCCGGCGCGATCGGCGCGGAGCTTGTCGCCAAGGCTGTCCCCGACGGCCACACCATCATGGTGAACGTGGCGACGCTGTTCGTCTTCCCGCACCTGTACCCGAAGCTCAACTTCGACGTGATCGAGAGCTTCCAGACGATCACGCACGTCGCCTCGACCAGCCTCGCGCTCGCGGTGCATACCTCGGTGCCGGTCAACAACCTGCAGGAGTTCATCGCCTACGTGAAGGCGCGGCCCGGCCAGCTTTACTACGGTTCGCCCGGCAACGGCACGCACCACCACCTGTGCATGGAGCTGCTGAAGCTCCAGGCGGGGCTGGACATCGTGCACATCCCCTATAAGGCGTCGGCGGGCGCCACGAACGACCTGCTGGGCGGGCAGATCCCGACCATGTTCCTGCCGATCCACGTCGCTCTGCCGATGCAGAAGGGCGGCCGCATCAAGCTGCTCGGGGAATCGTTGCGCGATCGCCATCCGCTGTTTCCCGATCTGCCGTCGATCGCCGAGCAGGGCCTGCCCGACTACGACGTCGACCTGTGGTTCGGCGTCTGGGGCCCCGCAGGCCTGCCGCAGGACATCGTCGCCAAGTACAACACCGAGCTCCGCGGCATCATCGACGATCCGGAGATGAAGGCGCAGTTCGCGAAGCAAGGCCTGATCGCCAAGACCAGCACGCCGCAGGAGCTCGCCCGGATCGCGAAGACCGACTACGACCGCTGGGGCCGGGTGATACGCGAGGCGAAGATCAAGTTCGACTAGGAGAGCCCATGCTGGCGAAACATCGTATCGCAGCGCTGGTCGACGAACGCAACGGCGGATTCCGCGTCGATCGCGCCGTCTATTCCGATCCCGAGCTTTTCCAGGCCGAGATGGAGCTGTTCTTCGAGCGCGGCTGGCTGTTCCTCGCGCACGAGAGCCAGTTGAAAGATCCGGGCGACTACTTCTCTACGCGCATGGGGCGGCGGCCGGTGTTCCTGGTGCGCAAGAAAGACGGCTCGATCGGCGGATACGTCAACGCCTGCGCCCACCGCGGCGCGACGCTGGTGCCCTGCGAGAGCGGAAAAGCGAACGTCTTCACCTGCCGCTTCCACGGCTGGGTCTACAACCACGACGGCCGCTGCATCATGATCAAGAACGAGGACACCGGCGCGTATCCCGAAGGGGACTGCAAGGCGCAATCCAGCCTGACTCCGCTCGCGCGCATCGAGTCCTACCGCGGCTTCGTGTTCGGCTCGCTCGGCGCCAGGGTGCCGCCCCTGCGCGAATGGCTCGTCGGCACGACGAGCTGGATCGATCTCCTCGCCGACCAGTCGCCGCAGGGACTCGAAGTCGTGCGCGGCGCCTCGACCTACACGATGTACGGAAACTGGAAGCTGCAGGCGGAAAACGGCGTGGACGGCTATCACGTGTCCACGGTGCACCGCGTTTTCGCGACTACCGTTGCCAACCGCGAGGCGAAGAGCAAGGTCGAGGGCCTGCGCGAAACCGAGTCCGGGCGCATGACCGGCGACGTCGCCTCCGCCTGCTACGACTTCGGCAACGGGCATCTCGGCATCTGGGCGCAGCGCACCAAGCCCCAGGCGCATCCGCTGTGGCGCCAGAAGGAGCGCCTGGACCGCGAGTTCTCCAAGGAGCGCGTCGACTGGATGCTCAACCGCGGGCGCAATCTCTATCTTTTCCCGAACGCCTTCGTGATGGACAACCCGTCGTCGCAGATCCGCACGCTCAATCCGATCTCGCCCGACGTGTGCGAGGTCACGGTGCGTTGCATCGCGCCGGTCGGCGAACCGGCGGACGCGCGCGCCGCGCGGCTGCGCAAGTTCGAGGACTTCTACCTGACCACCGGCATGGCGACGTCCGACGATCTCGCCGCGCTGGAGGCAGCCCACGCCGGCAGCCGCGGCGGCGGCGCGCGCTGGAACGATTTCGCCCGCGGCACGCGCGCGATGCGGCGCGGCGCCGAGGACGCCGACGGCGCGGCTATCGGCCTGGTTCCGCAGACGATGACGCCCAACTGGGACCATGAGACGCTCTACCACGGCTTCTACCGCTTCTGGAAGGAGCGGTTGCTGGAGTCCGGGATCGTATGAAAGACGGCGAGCTGCGCGAAGCGGTCGAAGAGCTGATCTACCGCGAAGCGGCGCTCCTCGACGAGAAGAAGTGGCAGGACTGGCTCGCGCTCTACACCGGGGACGCGGTCTTCTGGATGCCGAGCTGGGC
>DATHJM010000333.1:0-4271 GCA_035489775.1 Burkholderiales bacterium | reverse complement strand
GGCTCGATCGAATCGATCGCGATGTACTCGGCGTCGTTCGAGTGCGCGCCGAAACCCTGCAGCCCGAAGCGCTCGAGGACCGGCGCCCTGGTTTCCAGGGAAGCGAAG
This sequence comes from Burkholderiales bacterium, assembly GCA_035489775.1. Classification (GTDB taxonomy): domain Bacteria; phylum Pseudomonadota; class Gammaproteobacteria; order Burkholderiales; family SG8-39; genus VBDM01. Next base: position 4,163 of record DATHJM010000333.1, on the reverse strand, counting down.
GCCGCGTCGGTTCCGCCGCCCTCGGCGACCGCGTCGACCACGAGCGTTTTCCCGATCTCGGCGTAGATTCGCAGCGCGCGCTCGCCGAGCGCGCGTGAAGCGGGCGTCGCCTCGAGCGGCGGGCGCCGGCGTTCGAACGTCATCTCGACCTGGGTCTCGGGGATGAGCTTGTTCCCGATGCGCTCGCGGACCGCCCGCTCGATGCCGTCGTAGTCCGACACGCGCAGCACGCGCACGTCGGCGGTCGCGGCGGCGTCGGCGGGGATCACGTTGCGGTTGGTCCCGGCGCTTATCAGAGTCCAGTTCATCTTGAGCCCGGTCGCCGGATTTGAGAGGTCGCGCGTCTGCAGAATCTGGTGCGCCGCCTCGTAGAGCGCGTTGCGGCCCAGCTCGGGCGCCGCGCCGGCGTGCGAAGCGCGGCCCTTCACCTTGAGGATCACCGAGGCGATGCCCGCCGTGGCCAGAGCGAGTTTGTCGCTGTCGACGCGCGAGGCCTCGCAGGAGAACACGGCGTCGTGCTCCGCCCCGAGCCGCGTCAGGAGCCGGCGCGAGCCGGGCGAGCTGATTTCCTCGTCGGCGTTGATGAGCACGGTGACCAGGCCGTAGCCGCGGAAATCCATCGCTTTCAGCATAGCGACCGCATGAAGGATGAGCGCGACGCCTTGCTTGTCGTCGGAGATGCCCAGGCCGTAGGCGCGATTGCCGTCGATGCGGAAAGGCTGTTTCGCGAGCATGCCGCGCAGGTACACCGTGTCCATATGCGCGAGGAGCAGGATCTTCTTCGTTCCTTTGCCCTCGAAGCGCGCGTGCACGACTTTGCCGATTTTCGCCGGCGTGTCCTCCATGCGGTACGCGCCCTCGCTGGTATCCACGAGCTCGACCTTGCCGCCCAGCGCGCGCAGCCGCCCGGCGATCAGCTCGGCCGCGCGATCGAGTCCCTCGAGATCGCGGCTGCCGGTTTCGATCGAGACGAGGTCCTTCAGCGTATCGAGGAGCGCCGGCTTTTCCTTCTTCGCGAGCGAGAGCACCGGCGCCACCGGCTGCGCGGCGGCGGGACCCGACAGGGCGGTCGCAAGGAAAGCGGTGCAGAGACGTCGAACGAACGGGCTCATGGTTCCTCCTTGGGGCGGCACGCGCAAAGAAGGAATTCTATCCGGGGCGAGGCGGCGGCGTACGCCGGGTTCCGGATATCATGCGGCAGGCCCGTCCTCTGTCAATGAATTCGTGACTTCTCCGCACCCGTTCAGCCGAGGCATGATGGTGCTGCTCGCGGTGTCGGTATTCGCGGGCGCGGGAACCATCCACTACCAGACGCCGATGCTCGGCGCGTTCGCCCTGGAGTTCAACGTAGACGCGGCGGCGGCGGGGTGGGTCGCGACGCTGACTTTCGGCGGCTTCCTCGCCGGCACGATTTTTCTCGTGCCGCTCGGCGACCGCTTCGACAAGCGGCGGCTGATCCTCGCAGAGCTCGCGGTGCTGATCGTCGCCCTGCTCGCCATGGCGGCCGCGCCTTCGCTCGCGACGCTCGCCGCGGCGAGCCTCGTCGTCGGCGTCACCGCCGGCTTCGCCCAGCTCATCATCCCGCTGACGGCGGAGCTTGCCCCGCCCGAGACGCGCGGGCGCGTGATGGGCGCCCTCCTCGCCTGCCTCTTCCTCGGCATCCTTTTCGGGCGCGTGGCGGGCGGCCTCATCGCGCACTTTCTCGGCTGGCGATGGACGTACGTCGCGGCGGCCGTCATGCTCCTCGCGCTCGCGCCGGCGCTCGTCCTGTGGCTCCCCTCGATGCCCTCGAAGACGCGGCTCGGCTACGCCCGCTTGCTGCGCTCTCTCTTCGAATTCCTGCGCGACAATGCGACCCTGCGGCGCGCATCGGCGATCCAGTTCCTGCTCGGCATCTCCTATGGAGGCTTCTGGGCGACGGTCGCGCCCATGATGCTCGCGCTGCACGGCTTCGGGCCCGCGCAAACCGGCCTGCTGGCGATTCCCGGGGCGGCGGGCATTCTCGTGTCGCAGCCGGCGGGCCGGTGGACGGACCGCCGCGGCGCCTTTCCCATCGTCACCGCCGGCGTGTGCCTGGTGCTGGCGGCGTACGTCGCGTTCGCTTTCGCCCCCTTGTGGGCCGGCGCCGTCATCGCGGGCGCCGTGCTGCTCGACTGCGGGCTGCGCTCGGCCCTGGTGGCGAACCAGACGCTGATCACCTCGGTCGCGCCGGACGCCCGCAGCCGCTTCAACACGGTGTTCGGCGCGCACATCTGGGGCGGGAACGCGGTCGGGGCGTTTCTCGCGAGCACCGCCCTCGCCCACTACGGATGGCTCGCGGTGTGCGCCATCGCGGTGAGCGCTTCGTGCATCGCGCTGCTGGTGCAGTGGCGCTGGCGCCCGACACCCTCACCCTAGCCCTCTCCCGCAAGCGGGAGAGGGAAGCTTATTGCGGCTGGATGTTCGCCTCCCGGGCGATGTTCCGGAAAACCACCATCTGTTCGCGCACGAACTTCGCGAACTCGTCGGGCTTCATCGGAACGGACGTGATGCCGATCCTGCCGAACTGCTCGCGCACTTCCTTCCCCTGCAGGACCGCGTTCACCTGGGAGTTCAGCTTCTGGACGGTGGCGGGCGGCGTTCCGGCTCGCGCCCACATGCCGAACCACAGCGACAGGTTGTAATTCGCCAGGCCCTGCTCGGCCAGCGTGGGAATGTCCGGCACGACCGGGGACCGCTGCGCGGTGGAGACCCCGAACGGGGTGATCTTGCCTTCCTTCAGGTGCCCGATGGAAGCGTCGAGCGGCGCCATGTAGAAGGAAGTGCGTCCCGCGATCGTGTCCTGGATCGCCTCGGGCGAGCCCTTGTAGGGAATGTGCAGCATTTTTATGCCGGCAACCTGCGCCACGTATTCCGCCGCCAGGTGCGTGGACGTTCCCACGCCCGCGGAAGCGAAGGGGATCTCGCCGGGCTTCGCCTTGGCGGCGTCGATGAGCGATTTCAGCGTCGGGTAGGCGCCGGCCTTCGCGGCGATCATCACGTAGGGCGTGTTGCCGATGAGCGCGACGTCGACGATGTCCTTCAGCGGATCGTAGGGCAGGGTCTTGTAGATCGCCGGGTTCGCCGCGTGCGACGCCGACTGCACCATCAGCGTGTAACCGTCGGCGTCGGCGTTGAGCATCGCCTGCGTGCCGATGATGCCCCCGGCTCCGGGGCGGTTCTCCACCAGCACCGGCTGCCTGAACGCGTCGCCCAGGTACTTGGCGACGATGCGGCCCGCGATGTCGGCGCCCGAGCCGGGAGTGAGCGGGACGATGACGCGGATCGGCTTGGACGGATAGTCCTGCGCTAAGGCGATCCCCGCCGCGCAGAGAATTGCCGCGGCGGAAAATCTGGCGATGGTCTTCATGGTTTCCCCGTTCTATTTGAGAATCCCGGCCTCGCGCATGTATTTCAGCACGCCCGGATGGATCAGGTCCTGCCGGGGCGCGGCGGCGAGCGTATTGGCGAGAGTCGATTCCTTCGCCTGCTCGAGCTTTGCGCCGAGCGCGGCTTCGCCCTTGTGCAGGGCGCGCGCGAGCTTGTACGCCGCCTCGTCGGGAAGCCCCGGCCGCGCGAGGACGAGCGACCAGGAGCCGAGCGCCGCGATCGGCGCGTTCTGGCCCTTGTAGCTGCCCGCGGCCAGCGTGATCGGCTTGATGAAGGGATATTTCGTGAGGACGCGCTTCAGCTCCTCCGGAGTCGGGGTGATAAAGCGCGCGCCCGCCGGGCCATTCGATATCGCGACGAACCCCGGCCAGCCGACGCCTCCACCCCACTGCGCCGCGGCGCGGCCGTCGAGGACCATCTTCGGGCCGTCGCCTGCGCTCGCCAGATAGATCGGCGAGAAGTCCTTGTCGATGTCCAGGCCCAGTCCGTCGAACACGTAGCGCGCGAGCACCACGAAGCCCGAGCCGCTCGCGCCCCAGGCGATGGGCTTGCCCTTCAAGTCGGCGATGGTGCGGTACGGGCTGTCCCCGCGCACCATGAACATTCCCGAGTTCGGATACATCGCGTTGATGATCTTCAGGTTCGCGGGCGGGCGGCCGATGCCGGCGAGCGCCTCATAGGTCACCTCGCCCGTCAACAGCCCGATGTCGATCTTGCCCTCGGCGAGGAGCGGCGCGTTCTCGGTGCTGCCCTTG
>DATHJM010000332.1:0-5091 GCA_035489775.1 Burkholderiales bacterium | reverse complement strand
CCGCCGGCCGCCGAGCCGACCATGATGTGCACCGGTTTCGCGGGAAAACCCTGAGACATCGCGCCCGCCGATGCGACGAGCATCGCGATCGCGAGGACCTGCAGTCTCATGCCGATGCTCCTCCCGGGCCGCGCCGCCGGCCCCGGAGCATCATTCGCCGCTCCACTTCGGCGTGCGCTTGTTGAGGAACGCATCCATGCCTTCCCGAAAATCCCGGCTCATGTAGCACATGAGGATGAGGTCCTCGCCCTGCTCGCGCGACAGGCGCTCCTGCAGCCGCCTGAGCGCCTCCTTGGTTGCGCGCAGCGTCAGGGGCGCATGGCCCGCGATCAGCCGGGCGAGCTCGCCCGCGCGGCGCTCCAGCGCCGGCACGTCTTCCACGATCTCGCCCAGCAGACCGAACCTGAAGGCCTCGTCGGCATCCAGCAGCCGCGCGGTGAAAATGAGTTCCTTTGCGCGCGCCGGGCCGATGAGCGCCGTCAACCTGCCGAGACTGGACATCGACAGGCAGTTGCCGAGCGTCCGCGCGATCGGAAATCCGAACCTCGCAGTCCTTGCCGCGATCCGCAGATCGCAGCAGGCGGCGATCGCCGCGCCGCCGCCGGTACACGCGCCGGCAATCGCTGCGATGGTCGGAACGCGGCATTGCTCGAGCGCGCTCAGGATTCGATCGATTCGCGCTTCGTAGTCGAGAGCGTCCTGCGGCGTCTTGAAGGCGCGAAACTGATTGATGTCCGTGCCCGAGGCAAACGCCTTGTCGCCCTGGCCCGTCAGGACCAGGGCCCTGAGCGACCGGTCGGTTTCGGCCGCGTCGCAGATTTCCTTGAGGCGCTCGTACATCGCAAAGGTGAGCGCGTTTCTCGCCTGGGGCCGGTTGAAGGTTACGCGGCCGATTCCATCGTGAACCTCGTACAGAAGGTCGCCTTCGGCCGCCGCGTCCTGCCGGACGGTTTTCGAGTCGGTCACGCAGGTCCCTTCCTGTCTTTGACGAGCCTGCCCAGCCGCGCGAAGCCGCCGGCGAGCAGCGGCCAGAATAGCAGGACGAGCGCGAGCGTGGTGATCGAGCCGACAAGGCCGTTCGACCAGAACACGCGCATGTCTCCGCCTGAGCCGATCATCGACAGGCGAAAGGAATCCTCGGCGCGGTTGCCGAGCACCAGGGCGAGCGTGAACGGCGCGAGCGGAATGCCGATCTTCTTGAACACGTAGCCGACGACGCCGAAGAGGAGCATCAGCCAGATGTCGAACATCGCGTTCTGGATCGCGTAGGCGCCGATCGCGCAGGACACCACGATCATCGGCGCGATCGCCGAGAACGGCACGCGCAGGACGGCGGCGAAGAGCGGCACGGTGGTGAGCACGAGGACGAGGCCCACCACGTTGCCGAGATACATCGAGGCGATCAGGCCCCAGACGAAGCCCTTGTGCTCGACAAAGAGCAGCGGCCCCGGGTTCAAGCCCCACACCATCAGGCCGCCGAGCAGGATCGCAGCCGTGCCCGAGCCCGGAATGCCGAGCGCGAGCATCGGCAGGAGCGCCGAGGTGCCGGAGGCATGCGCCGCGGTCTCCGGGGCGAACACCCCTTCGATGCGGCCCTTGCCGAACGACTCCTTGTCCTTGGAGAAGCGCTTGGCGAGGTTGTAGCTCATGAAGGAAGCGGCGATCGCTCCGCCCGGGGTGATGCCGAGCCAGCAGCCGATCGCCGAGGAACGCAAGAGCGTCACCCAGTAGCGCGGCATTTCCTTCCACACTTTGAGCACGACGCGCAGGCTGATCTTGGCGGCATGGCCGCGCAGCGCGAGCCGCTCCTCCATCGTCAGCATGATTTCGCTGATGCCGAAGAGGCCGATCACTGCGACCAGGAAGTTGATGCCGCGCAGGAGATCGTCGAAACCGAAGGTCATGCGCAGCTGGCCGGAGACCGTGTCCATGCCGACGCCCGTGAGCAGCAGGCCGAGCGCCATGGAAATGACGGTCTTGTGCTTCTCCTCGCGCCCCAGGCCGACGAAGGAACAGAAGGTGAGAAGGTAGACTGCAAAGAATTCCGGCGGCCCGAACCTCAATGCGAAGGAGGCGATGCCCGGCGCGAGGAAGGTGATCAGCAGCACCGCGACCAGCGAGCCGATAAAGGACGAAGTGAAGGCCGCGGTCAGCGCCTCCGCGGCCCTTCCCTGCTGCGCCATCGGATAGCCGTCGAAGGTGGTGGCCACCGACCAGGCCTCGCCGGGAATGTTGAAGAGAATCGAGGTGATCGCGCCTCCGAAGAGGGCCCCCCAGTAAATGCAGGAGAGCATCACGATGGCCGAGGTCGGATCCATCGTGAAGGTGAGCGGCAAGAGGATCGCGACGCCGTTCGGCCCGCCCAGGCCCGGCAGCACGCCGACGAAAATGCCGAGCACCAGGCCCACCATCATCAGGGCGAGGATCTTCCAGGTCAGCAGGACGCTGAAACCGTAGACGAGAAGCCCGAACGCCTCCATCTCGCCCTAGCGCCCGAACAGGGATTCGAGCGGTCCCTTGGGCATGATGACGTCGAAGGCGATCTCGAAAGTGACGAACATGATGAGCGAGAAGAGAAACGCCGTGAGCAGCGACTTCCAGACGGCGAGGCGTCCGACGAACACCATAAAGCCGGCGATGAGGAGAAAGCTAGCCACGTAGAGCCCGAGCCATTGCATCAGGAAGCAGAACAGCAGCGTCGGAACGAATACCTGCAGCACGCGGCGCAGCTGGTCGCGCGTGACGAAGGTTTCGGCAGCTGCCTTTCGCGCGAGGAATTCCTTCGCGATGCCCCAGAGGCAGGCTCCGGCGAGGATGACCGAGAGATAGAACGGGAAGTAACCGGCCTGCGGGCCGGTCGAATCCCATCCCAGCCCGGTGCGCCAGTTGTCGTACGCCAGCAACGCGGCGAACGCGAGAAGCAGGACGGAGACGACGACGTCGGCGGTTCGGTTGGTGGTCACCGCCGGCGAATCGCTCGCCGGCGCAGTCGGGTCCTCGACGACTATTTCGGTCTCAGTTTTTGGCATCTAGAGCACGTCGCGAAGCGAGGCTGTCATCCTGAGCGCAGCGAAGAATCTGCTTTTGCATTTCAAGAACAGCAGATTCTTCGGGCGGAGTTTACCCTCGAGCGAAGCGAAGGGCCCTCGGAATGACAGCTTGTTCTAGTTTGCGACGAATCCCGCTTCGGTCATCAGGTTCTTGTTGAGCGTGTCGTCCTCTTCCAGGAATTTGAGCATGTCCTTGCCCGTGAGGAAGATGGGCTTCAAGGCCTGCTTCTCCAGGTAGTCCTTGAAGTCGGCCGTCTGCGTGACCTTGCGGAACAGATCGATGTAGAACGCCGTCTGGTCGGCCGTGACCTTGCCCGGCAGGAACATCGCGCGGAGCATCAGGTATTGCACGTCCAGGCCTTCCTCCTTGCAGGTCGGGATGTCGTTCCAGGACTGCTTGTCGGTGACCTTGGCCTTGTACTGCATGCGTTCCTTGTCGAACACGCACAGCGCCCGCACCTGCCCGGCGCGCCAGACTTCGAGGTTCTCGGAGGGATTGTTGACGTTCGCCTGGGTGTGGTTGCCCACGAGCTGCGTCGCCGCCTCGCCACCCGATTTGTAAGGCAGGTAGGCGAACTTCGCGCCGGTCTTCTTTTCCATGAAGACCGTGAGCACGTGGTCCTCGCGCTTGGAGCCGGTGCCGCCCATCTTGAACGGCGGATTGGCCCCCTTGGCGGCGGCGACGAACTCCTTGACGTTCTTGTGGGGCAGCGTGGTGTTGTCCCACAGCACGAACTGGTCGAGCGCGATGACCGAAACCGGAGTGAGCTCGCGCCAGTTGAACGGGATCTTTGCCGACAGCGGCAGCATGTAGATGAGCGAGTAGGCGATCAGCACCTTGTGGGGGTCGCCCGATCCCGACTTCATGTACATGAGCGCCTCGGCCCCGGAGGCCCCGCCTTTCAGCGAAACGACCATCGGCTGTTTCATCAGGTTGTTCTTCTGGATGGCTGCCTGCATCATCCGCGCCATCTGGTCGGACGCGCCGCCCGCGCCGGCGGCGACGACGATCTCGACCGGTTTGGTCGGCTCCCACGCGACCGCAGGTGCGCCCGCCAGCGCGAATACTGAAAACCCAAGAGTGCCCCATTTGGTGACTTTCATGACACCTCCTCGAAAAAAAGCCCCGCGTGTTTCCGCGGATGCAAAAACAGTCAGGCCGCCTTGCGCTGGGCCGCTCGCGCGCTCTCCGCGAGGTGATCGAGCGCGGCGAGCACGCCGCCTTTTTTGTGCGGCACGCCGGCGAGCGCAAACCCCATTTCGACGCCGGCGAGCGTGCCGGCGAGCGTGAGGTCGTTGAAGTCGCCGAGGTGCCCGATGCGAAACACCTTGCCCGCGAGTCTTCCCAGGCCGGTGCCGAGCGACATGTCGTAGGCTTCGAGAATGATCTTGCGCAGCGCGTCGGCGTCGTGGCCGGCGGGCATCATCACCGCGGTGAGCGAGTTCGAGTATTCCTCGGGCACCGCGCACAGGATCTCCAGGCCCCAGGCGCGCACCGCGCGCTGCGTGGCTTCCGCGTGGCGCGCATGGCGGGCGAAGACGTTTTGCAGGCCTTCCTCCATCAGCATCGCGAGCGATTCGCGCAGGCCGTAGAGCAGGTTGGTCGCCGGCGTGTAGGGAAAGTAGCCGGTCTTGTTGCTGGCGAGCATCTCGTCCCACGCCCAGTACGAGCGCGGGAGCTTCGCCGATTGCGACGCCTTGCGCGCCTTTTCGCTCACGCAATTGAACGACAGGCCGGGCGGCAGCATCAAGCCTTTTTGCGAGCCGGCGACGGTGACGTCCACGCCCCACTCGTCGTGGCGGTAGTCGATCGAGGCAAGCGAGGAAATCGTGTCGACCAGGTAGAGCGCGGGGTGTTTTGCCGCATCGATCGCCTTGCGTATCGCGCCGATGCGGCATGTGACTCCGGTCGAAGTCTCGTTGTGCACGACGCACACGGCCTTGATCCGGTGCTCGCGGTCTTCCTTGAGCCTGGCCTCGACCGCCGCCGGATCGACGCCGCGGCGCCAGTCGGTGGGAACGAGGTCGACCGAGAGGCCGA
>DATHJM010000331.1:0-7907 GCA_035489775.1 Burkholderiales bacterium | reverse complement strand
GCGACCCGGCCGCCGAGCCACGAAGTGGAGGAGGAACCGGCGGCGGAGGAACGCAGCGTGAAGAGCGGCGGCGGACCCGGCAAGAAGGCCGCTTGACGTCTTGCCGGGTGCCGTACCGCTCGATTGACTCGTCTATCGACTTTAGTCGTCGCGGGGCACTAGCGCGAATGCACGCAGCGCGGAGCCGGTGCCGCCGAGAATTCTCAAAGGCGGCACGACGGCGACGAACTCGTAGGCCTTCGCGGCCGACAACTCCTCGAGGTTCAGGTTCTCGATGATGAAGACGCCGGAGTCGGCGATGACGCGCATGTGCACCGGAAAGACCTGGAAGGTCGGGCTGGTGACGATCGGCGGGCGCTGCTCGAAGGTGAGCGTGTCGTCGCCGACCACGCGCGCGCCGTTCTTGATCAGGAAGTTCGCCCCGTCGAGGCTAGGTCCGGGTGAGTTTGCTCTCGAGTAGAGGGCGGCATTCGACTTGAAGTACTGACCCCAGCCGGTACGGATGAAGACCGTGTCGCCCTTTTTCAGCTTCACGTGCTGGCGCTTCGCCGCCTGCTCGAGGTGCGCCGCGGTGATCTCAAAGGTTGCGGGCAGCGGGCTCGAGTCGCCTTGAATCAACGTCGCGACGTCGAGCAGGATGCCGCGGTTCACCAGCAGGTCCACCGGAAACTTGTCGATCGACAGGTTGGCGCCGACGCCGCTCGCGCCGATGCCATCCGGGTTGCTGGTCGCCGCCGCGGCGTCCACGCCGCCGAAAAGCTTCCCATCGCGGCCGATGTGCCCGATGGCGTCGATGCTCGGCGCGCCGTGCTGGCCGCTGAAATGCTGCACCTCGGCGGTGAACGAAAGCTGGCCGCCGTCGCCGAAGGTGCCGCGGGTGTTGGCGTGAGTGGCGCTCAGCGCGAACGAATACGGCGGATTCACCGAGGCGACCGGCGAGGCGATCTCCCAGTTGTGGGAGAGATCGATGAGGCGCGCCTTCTTGATGGTGCGCAGAAGCTCGCTGGCGTTCCCCGAGTCGTCGTCGGCAAGCGCCGGCGCAAACGGAGTCAGGCAGAATGCGGCAAAGGCGCCCGCGAGTATCGCGCGGGCGGAACGGTGCGTGCGGGATGTTGGCTCGGACACGGATTTTCCTCCTTTAAGGTCTACGGGAAAATTGAACTGCAGTGCGGACTCGGTTCAGGAGTCTCTCCCCAGCTGGCGGCGCCCGGTCGTAAGCTCTCTGCTGGAGCTCTCGCATTTCGGGCGCAATGTAGAAGAATAGCGGACGGCATCTGTTTGTCAATCGTCTCGGCGGATGCGTTGAATCGATGCGATAATCGCTCGCCCATCCTCCTTTCGATCCGCCGACCATGACTGCTCCGAAACGACTCTCAGGCGTCCTTTCCCCGGTGGTGACGCCATTCAAGCGCGACCTCTCGCCCGACCGCGAGCGCTACGTGCGCCACTGCAAGTGGCTGCTCGCGAACGGCTGCCGCGGCCTTGCCGTGTTCGGCACCAACAGCGAGGCGAACTCGCTCTCGGTCGACGAGCGCATGGTTCTGTTGGAAACGCTGATCCAGGAAGGGGTGCCTGCCACGGCCCTCATGCCGGGAACCGGCTGCTGCGCGCTCACCGACTCGGTCCGGCTGACTGCGCACGCGGTGGCGCTCGGCTGTGGAGGCGTGTTGATGCTGCCGCCCTTCTACTACAAGGGCGTCTCCGACGAGGGCCTGTACCGCAATTTCGCCGAAGTGATCGAACGCGTCGGCGATGCGCGCCTGCAGCTCTATCTCTATCACATCCCGCCGGTGTCGCAGGTGGCGATCACGCTGCCCTTGATCGAGCGGCTGCTGAAGAACTTTCCCGGAACCGTGGCGGGCGTGAAGGATTCCTCCGGCGACTGGAACAATACCAAAACAATGCTCGACGCTTTCGCGAAATCCGGCTTCGATGTGTTCGCCGGCAGCGAGGTGTTCCTGCTCGACAACATGCGGGCAGGCGGCGTGGGCTGTATCACGGCGACCGGCAACATCAATCCCGCGGCGATCAACAAGGTCTTCGAGGGCTGGCGCGGCCCGAACGCGGACGCGCTTCAGAAGGACATCACGGCCACGCGCGGCATCATGCAGAAATATCCGATGATGGCGGCGCTGAAGGCGGTCATCGCGCATTTCGGCCGCGATCCCGATTGGGCGACGGTGAGGCCTCCGCTCGTGGAGCTCACGCCTTCGCAGAACAAGGCGCTAGTGGGGGAACTCGAAACACGTGGCTTCGACATGCCGGGACTCGCAGCTACCAGCGCGACCGCGATCGCCTAGGACACGGATCAGGAGCTGTTGCTCTACGTAACGCGCCGGTGTGCCGCGTCGGTGTCGGCGGCGCGTTGAATTTACTATCCGTCGTCTGACCAACGATACTCGCGAAACAACCTTCCCGGAGGACATCATGAAAGCATTCGTTTCGATGTTGCTGCTGCCGTGGAGCTTCGCCTCAGGATCTGCGTTCGCTCAGGCCTACCCGCCCAACGAGGCGGGCGTGACGATGGGGCACTGGCATCTCAATTCTCAGCAGGTGGAGGCCAACAAGAAGCTGTTCGTGGCGCTCGGCGGGACCGCGATCAAGCCCGGCGACTTCGAGATCGTCCGCTTCCCCGGCGTCGCCGTCTTCCTGCATCAGGGGCCGGGCACGCCGCCGCCGACCGGCGGCACCGAAGGCACGGTGATCAATCATGTCGGCTTCATCGTCCCCAACGTGGCCGACGCGGTCGCCAAATGGAAAGCCGCCGGCGTCGCGGTGGCGCCCGGCAACGAGGGCCGCACCGACCAAGCCTGGATCATGACGGGCGAGGGCCTGAAGGTCGAGATCCTGGAGGACAAGAGCCAGACGATCCCGATTCAGCACCACCACGTGCACTTCTACGTGGCCGAGAGCGTGATCCCCGAAATGCAGGCGTGGTACGCCAGGCACTTCGGGGCCAAGCCAGGCAAGCGCGGGCGCAACCAGGCCGCCGACGTTCCCGGCGCCAACCTGACCTTCACCAAAAGCGACAAGCCGACTATCCCGACCAAGGGCCGCCACCTCGATCACATCGGCTTCGACGTGAAGGACCTCGTTGCCTTCGCCAGGAAGCTCGAGACCGCAGGCGTTCCGCTCGAACGACAGATCGTAGCGCGCCCGGACGGCTCCAAGCTCGCGTTCATCAAAGATCCCTGGGGCACATTGATCGAGCTCAACGAGCGGTCGAAGCCGCTTTGAGCTCATCAACCATATAGGCATCACCAGCGACTATTACGCGATGAACGCACGCTTCTACGACATGGGCGAGGCCGAGGAGCATTGATGGCGTCGCGCGTCAACCACGTCGCCATCGCGTCCGACCAATATGCGTTGAACGGCCGGTTCTACGAATCCCTCTTCGGCATGAAGCCGTCGAGCAAGCCCCGGCCGGCGCGCTCGGTCGTGCTGGGCGACGGCTATGTCGGCATGAACGTCATTCCGCGCCGCGACGGGCGCACCAGCGGGCTCGATCATTTCGGCATCGAAGTCGACGATGTCGAGGACACCATTGCGCGTATCGCGAAATTCGATTCGTCTTTGAGCGCCGTAAAGCGCCCGCCCATCCGCCCCTTCGCCGCCTACAGCGCGCACGATCCCGACACCAACATCTTCGATCTGTCGCAGAAGAGTTCGGGCGGGCAGAAGGACGTCTATGCCGAGAACGATTGGGTTCAGCCACGCACGATCTCGCATATCGCGCTGCGTACGCGCCACGCCGAGCGCTGCTCCCAGTTCTACGCGGAGGTGTTCGGATTGGCGCCGCTGGACCGCCCCAAGGACGGCAATTTCTATCTCTCCGACGGACGCGTGACGCTGATGATCATTCCCTGGAAGATCACGGACTATTACGCACAAGACCCCGCGCGCACGGGGCTCGACCATATCGGCTTCAAGGTGGAGTCGGTCGACCAGGTGAAGAAGGACATGGAATTCCTGATCGGCGAGAACCCGCACATGCGCACGCGTGCGCTCGGTTACGGCTCAGAAGGCGAAGCGCGCCTCAAGCTGTTCCAAAGATGCCCGCTCGGCCGCTTCCACCTGACCGACATCGAAGGCGTCCACATCGACGTGGCGGAAGAATGACCTCTGCCGATTCTTCATATCATTCGTCGGTGATGTCGATCCAGTTCCCGTCGGGATCGGACATCTGCCATTTGCCGCTCGCCTGACCCGCGAAAAAGCGTTTGCGCACATCGGATTCCGGGCTGCCACCGAGCGGCACGCCGGCGAGATAGGGATTCATCCCGGCCACTTCCGCGACCCGCGCCTTGAACGCGTCCAGATTCTCGACATGAAAGCCGATATGGTCCGGACCCGGGCGCTTGACCGACATGCCCTCGAACACCGGAATCGACCAGGGCAGGACGGCGAGCGTCACCCGCCCGTCGGTTAGACAATAACCAGCCGTGCCGGGCTTGCGGTTCACCGGTTCGAGCTCGAACACGTCGCGATAGAATTCCGCGCATTCCTCCGCGTTGGGCGTGCGGATGGCGAATTTGTTGACGTAGCGGTCCTGGGCCCAGCCGCCGCCCGCGATCTCGGCATAGACTTCCTTGCGCGTGTCCTCCTTCTTCTGCGCGAGATCGAAGACATTGCCGTCGGGATCGTGGCCGCTATAGGCGGCGAAGGGCCGCGCCGAGGGCCGCTTCACGATTGCCGCGTTCTTGTGCTTGCGCTTCATGCGCTCCAGCACGGGTTCGACGTCATCGACCACCATGCCGAAATGATCGATTCCCTCGACATAGCCGTCGCGTCGCGGAATGAGGTTCAGACCCACATAGCCGTCGCCGATGGTGATCGCCGATGCCGGGCGGCCCTTTGCGGAAGACTTCAGCCCGAACACGGCCTCGTAGAACTTGCCGAGCGTGTTGTATTGGTGGCTGATGAGGGCCACGTGATTGATTTGGGCGAACATCGGAACTAGCGGAATGGGAGACAGAACTTGCCTTGCTGCGGCGGTTGGAATAGATTGCCCTGTAATTTACCACCAACCCGCTCCGATCGCGCTGATCGGGAAGAAGTCGTGAACCGGCTTTGCCTTCGTGTCCTCGCGGCCCTCGCTTTGGCTTCGCTGCCGGCCGGCGCCGCGGTCAGGGCGCAGGACTACCCCGCAAGGCCGATTCGGCTCATCGTCTCGTTTCCCGCGGGCAGCAGCGATGTTCTGGGCCGGGCCTTCGCGCAGCACGCGACGCTCGGCCAGCCGATCGTGGTCGAGAACGTGCCCGGTGCGAACGGCGCGATCGGGCTCACGCGCCTGGCGAAGTCGGCTCCCGACGGCCATACCATCGCGCTCGGCGCCACCACCAACCTCGCCGTCAGTCCCCACCTCAACCTCAAGCTTCCCTACGATCCGCTCAAGGATTTCGCGCCGATCGCGCTGCTCGCGCGCGTGCCCATCGTGCTGGTGGTGGGCGCGGCCGTGCCGGCGAGATCGGTCGCCGAGCTCGTCGCCCTCGCGCGCGCGCATCCCGGCAAGCTCAACTACGGCTCGATCGGCGCCGGGTCCACCGGCCACCTGCTCGGCGAGATGCTGCGGCGGACGGCCGGCATCGACATCGTTCACGTGCCCTACAAGGGCGCCGCGCCGGGCGTGACGGCTTTGCTCGCGGGAGACGTGCAATTCTTTTTCTTCCCGGTGTTCGTCGACGCGAGGGCGCTCGTCCGCTCGGGCGCGCTGCGGCCGCTCGCGCTGGTCGATTCGCGCCGCTCCCCGGTCGCGCCGGACCTGCCGACGCTGCCGGAGCTCGGCTATCCCCTGGAAGCGGCGGCCTGGTTCGCTCTGATCGCGCCGGCCGGCACGCCGGAGGCGATCGTGCAGAGGCTCGCGCGGGAGGTGCGGCGCGTCCTTTCGCTCGAGGCGATGAGGCGCTTCCTCGACGATCAGGGAATCGAGGCGGGCGACCTGGGGCCGGAGGCGCTCAAGGCCTACATCGCCTCGGAGCACGCCCGCTACGGCCGCATGGTGCGCGAGACGGGCGTGCAGGTCGAGTGATCGGATTGCCTGGGATGGGGTCAGTCTTGAACTGACGAGAACGGCGCGCCCGGCCGTGCTGCAATGTCCGAAAACGGCCAGACAAGGCCGGCCGCCGCGCCCATAATGCGCGCATGACGCTTGACTCCAACATCTGTTACCGGGCGCTCAAGGCGCGCGATGCGAGGTTCGACGGCCGCTTTTTCGTCGCGGTCTCGTCGACGCGCATTTATTGCCGCCCGGTCTGCACCGTCAAGCCGCCCAAGCGCGAGAACTGCCGCTTCTTTCCGAGCGCGGCCGCCGCGGAGGCCGGCGGCTACCGGCCGTGCCTGCGCTGCCGGCCCGAGCTCGCGCCCGGCAACGCGAGCGTGGATGCGACCTCGCGCCTCGCCCAGGCCGCCGCGAGCATGATGGAAGACCGGACGCTGGACCAGGAGGGACTGGACACTATCGCCTCGCGCCTGGGCATCACCGACAGGCACCTGCGCCGCGCTTTCGGCGCCGAGTTCGGCGTTTCGCCGGTGGAATTCGCGCAGACGCAGAAGCTGCTGCTCGCGAAGCGCCTCCTCACCGACACGGCGTTGCCGGTCACCGAGGTCGCGTTCGCGAGCGGTTTCGGCAGCGTGCGGCGTTTCAACGCGCTCTTCAAACAGCGCTACCGACTGAGACCCGGGCAACTGCGCGCCCCGCTGCGAGGCGGCGCGCCAATGGCCGCCGCAGCCGACGTGCTCAAGTTCGAGCTGAGTTTCCGGCCGCCTTTCGATTGGTCGGCGGTGAGCGCATTCCTCGGCGCGCGCGCTATCGCCGGCGTCGAAGCGGTGGAGGGCGGCTGCTACCGCCGCACGGTGCGCATCCCGATCGAGGGCAAGGAGCACACCGGCTGGATCGCGGTCGAGATGTCGCCCGGGAAACCCACGCTGCGCGTCGCGGTCTCTGCATCGCTCGCCAAGGCGCTGCCGCCGGTGCTCTCGCGCGTCAAGGCGCTGATGGATCTCGCATGCCATCCCGCGGAAGTGGCGCAGGCGCTGGGCGCACTGGCGAAGCGCCATCCCGGTCTGCGTGTGCCCGGCGCGTTCGACGGTTTCGAAATGGCGGTGCGCGCAATCCTCGGTCAGCAGGTAACGGTCGCGGGGGCGCGTACCGTTGCGGGCCGCTTCGCCGCGGCGTTCGGCGATCCGATCGCAACCCCGTTCGCTTCGCTCACGACGCTGTTTCCGACCGCGATGCGTGTTGCCGCTCTATCGCCGGGACGCATCGCGCGCCTCGGCATGCCCGGCGCGCGCGCCCGCACCGTCGTCGCGCTCGCACGTGCGGTGGCGGACGGACGCATCGCTCTCGTACCGAACGCCGACATCGAGGCAACGCTGGCCGCGCTGCGTGCGCTGCCGGGTATCGGGGAATGGACCGCGCAATACATCGCGATGCGGGCGCTGTCCTGGCCTGACGCATTTCCGCACACGGATCTGGGCGTGATGAAGGCGCTCGGCGAAACCGGCGCGCGCCGGGTGCTGGCCGCGGGCGAAGCCTGGCGGCCCTGGCGCGCGTACGCCGTGATGCATCTGTGGCAGTCACTGAAGGAGTAAATCATGCGCTACTACGATCTCTACGAAAGTCCCCAGGGGCAGATGCTGCTCGTCGCGGACGGCGAAGGACTATCGGGCGTCTACTTCGACGGCCAGAAATATCTCCCGCGAGTCGATCCGGATTGGCGGCGGGATGCGCGCCACGCGCCGCTGCAACAGGTGAAACGCGAGCTGGCCGAATACTTCGGCGGCGAGCGCGAGCGCTTCGAGACCACGCTCGCGCCCGAAGGCACGCCGTTTCAGCGGTCCGTGTGGAAGGCGATCTCCGCGGTCGGTTTCGGCAAGACCATTACGTACAGCGAGCTCGCGCTCCG
>DATHJM010000330.1:0-2298 GCA_035489775.1 Burkholderiales bacterium | reverse complement strand
CGGATTCGAAGCTCGACGCCGAGTTTCTGAAAGGCGCTGAAGCGCGCGGCATGGTGCAGCTCAAAGGCCACCGCGCCGTCGGCGGCATGCGCGCCTCGATCTACAACGCCATGCCGATCGAGGGCGTCAAGCGCCTGGTGGAGTACATGAGGGAGTTCGAGGCGAAGCGCGGTTGATCATCAGCGCCGGGATGCGGAAAGCCCCGGAAGGTCGGGGCCGATCGTCAGGCCGCGATCCTGTCGGGCAACAGGCGATCGGATTCCCGGCTGACGACCGCGTAGCACTCGCAGACCCGCTCCTCCAGCTTTGGCCGGTCGAGCACTGTGATGTGACCGCGACTGTACTTGATCAATCCGGCCGTTTGCAGCTTCACCGCCGCCTCCGTGACACCCTCGCGGCGCACCCCCAGCATGTTCGCGATCAGTTCCTGCGTCATGTGCAGCTCGTCCGAGTACAGCCGGTCCAGGCTCAACAGCAGCCAGCGGCACAGTTGCTGGTCCACCGAATGGAACCGGTTGCAAACGACAGTCTGCGACATCTGCGTGAGCAGCGCCTGGGTGTAGCGCAACAGCAGACGCTGCATCGGGCCGCGGCGCGCGAATTCCCTCTTGAGGATGCTTGACGGGAGGCGGTACGCGCTGCCGGCGCTTTGCACCACCGCCCGGCTGGGTGTGGATTCCCCGCCCATGAACAGCGCGATGCCGAGCAGGCCTTCATGGCCCACGACCGCAATTTCCGCCGACGCTCCGCTTTTCATGACGTAGAGGAGCGACACGATGCAGTCGGTGGGGAAATACACGTAGTCCAATTTACCGCCGGACTCGTAGAGCGCCCTGCCCAGGGGCAGCGACACGAGCTCGAGGCTCGGCAGCAGGCGCCGATAATCCGCAGTGGGCAGCGCGGCAAGAAGCTGATTTTGAGTGGGGCTGGGCGGTCCGGATGCAGCTAGATTCGTACGCATGGTCATCTCCGATCAAAAAGCGAAATCTCCCCTGCGTGGATGGCTCCCCTATCCGTTCCCTGCATCCGACAGTGTACGGAAGAGAACCATAACGAAAGCTTGATCTTTTCGTGGCGCATCGGCCTCTGCATGTGGCTGGTTAACTACGTCGCGGCGGGCTCCGAGAATGGCACACGGGGAAGCTGTCGCTTGTGGCCGACGCTTCCTCGCACATCCTGTCGCGTCCGCCCGACGTCTCGAAGTTCGGCTCGATCTACGCCGGCGCGCAGAAAAACATCGGCCCGGCGGGCCTCGATCTACAACGCCATGCCGATCGAGGGCGTGAAGCGGCTGGTGGAGTACAGTGAGGGAGTTCGAGGCGAAGCGGGGGTGAGTGGTCGTCTCGCGGCCCGTTGTGCCTTCATGCTGGCGGGCATGGCTTCACCTTGCGAGCCTTGTCGAGGAACGCGGTGATCTGCCCGGCTATCTCCTTGAATTCGTCGACCTTGCCGTAGGTGGCGACGAAGTCCGCGAGTAGAGCGCGGCCGTCAGACCGTTCCTGCTCGAGACGCCGACACTCACGCCCGGCTGCCTCACGCGCTTCCTGCTCGGCGCGCTGGCGGGCAAGGGCTTCTGCCTCCAGCCTCGCCAGCCGCTCGCGCTCTTCCTGAGCCTTGCGCGCGGCCTCCTCCTCCAGCCGGCGGCGCTCGGCGGCGAGCCGCTCCTCCTCGGCAGCCTGCGCCTTCCGGGCGGCCTCTGCCTGGGCAAGCTGCTCGGCGCGCTCACGCTCGAGGCGCTCGCGCACGGCGCGCTCCTCGGCTTCCTTCCGGGCCTTAGCCTGCCGCTCCTCTTCCGCGATCCTGGCGCGGCGGTCGGCCTCAGTTTCGTCACGGCACAACAGGTTGCCGCCGTCGGTGGTATCGATCACTCTGGTGCAGACCTGCACGCTCACCTTGCGCGCCGGATCCATCGGCGGGTAGCCTTCATCCCGCGGATTGGTACTGCAGCCAGCCGCGAACACGAGGAGGAGGAGGACGGTTATGTTCTTGCTCATGGCTCTCCCTTCAGGGTCGGTAGGCGCGCAGCGCCAGAACTGCGTGAATTGACTTCGGGGTCGTTCTGGACTCCCTACCTCGTCACAGCGCGGAGAGATAGCGCGCGATGGCGTTGCGTTCGCGCTCGGTCAGCATTTGCATGAATTTCGGCATGTCGAGGTTGTTGTTTCGCTCCTCGGCGGCAAAGGCGCGCATTGCCGCCACCAGGTATTCACGACTGAGCCCGGCCAGCCGCGGCGCCGGCATGCCGCCCTGGAAGTCCGGCTGATGACAAGCCTGGCACTGGGCGATGCCTTTCGGCGG
>DATHJM010000329.1:0-5457 GCA_035489775.1 Burkholderiales bacterium | reverse complement strand
GGCTTCGATGCTGGCCGGTCTTCGGGACCGCGGGCATACTCTCGCGATCGCCACTGGAAAGAGCCGCGCGGGCCTGGCGCGAGCCCTGGACAATACGGGTTTGCGGCATTTGTTTGCGGCCTCACGCTGCGCCGACCAATGCGCATCGAAGCCTGCACCGGACATGCTTTGCGAGCTCATCGAGGAGCTCGGCACGAACGCGGTGGATACCCTTATGATCGGAGACACCGTGCACGATCTTCAGATGGCGGCACGCGCCGGGGTACGGGCGGTCGCGGTGAGTCACGGGGCGCACCCCAGGGGCGACTTGGTCGCGCTCGCGCCGCTTGCCTGCCTGGACAATATCGATGAGCTGACGCGATGGCTGGCACAGAACGCGTAATTTGCTCGAGCGCCGATCTGACGGATTCGGGCGACGGGGTGCGCTTCGAGGTCGAATTGGACGGAAGGCCCGAGCCGGCATTCGCCGTGCGCTACGGGGGTCGCGTCTATGCCTATCTCAACCGCTGCGCTCACATGCCGATGGAACTGGACTGGAAACTCGGAAAGTTTTTTGATGTCTGGGGCCTGCATTTGATATGCTCGACGCACGGTGCGACCTATGCGCCGGATACAGGCCGATGTCTTCGCGGCCCGTGCTTCGAGGAGGGGCTCATCCCGATCCCCGTCGAAGAGCGGGACGGCCGTGTAATCATGAAGGGTGATCCGCGTGGCCGAAGCTGACTGGGAACGGGACGTGATCGAGAAGCTGGCGAGCGCCGGGCTGAAGGAGCAGCGCCGCGCCCGTCGCTGGGGCATTTTCTTCAAACTGCTCGGGTTCGCCTATCTCACGTTGCTGGTGCTGCTCGTGCTCGACTGGCGTGGACAGGACGGCCTGACGTCCGGCAAGCACAGCGCGCTGGTCGACGTGGTGGGCGTGATCGACCCGAAAGGCGACGCCAGCGCCGACCGCGTCACCGAGGCGCTCCAGAATGCGTTCAAGAACAAGAATACCCAGGGCGTGATCCTGCGAATCAATTCGCCGGGCGGCAGCCCGGTGCAAGCCGGGATCATCTACGACGAAATCCGCCGGCTGCGGGGAATTTACCCCAACGTTCCGATGTATGCCGTGGTCGAGGACATCTGCGCCTCGGGCGGCTACTACATCGCTGCCGCCGCCGACAAGATCTACGTGGACAAGGCGAGCATCATCGGGTCGATCGGCGTGATCATGGACGGCTGGGGCTTCACCGGCACCATGGAGAAGCTCGGCGTGGAGCGTCGCGTGCTCACCTCGGGCGAGAACAAGGCCTTCCTCGATCCATTTTCGCCGGTCGACGACAAGCAGAAGCGCCACGCCCAGTCGATGCTGGACGAAATCCACAAGCAATTCATCGATGTCGTGAAGAAAGGGCGGGGCAAGCGGCTCAGAGAGAGCTCCGATGTGTTTTCCGGGTTGCTGTGGACGGGCGCCAGGAGCATCGAGCTGGGACTTTCAGACGGCTTTGGAAGCGTCGATTTCGTCGCACGCGAAGTGATCAAGGCAGAGGACGTCTTCGATTACACGAAGAAGCAGGACTTCACCGAGCGTTTCGCCAAGCGGTTCGGCGCAGCCATGGCCGGCGTGCTCGCCAAGGTGCTGGCGCAGGGGCAGTTCAACGTTCGTTGAGTTTTTGCCGGGGCGACCCGGCGGGACTATTCGGCAAGCAGCAGGAATACCGTCGGTCGTCCCTTGAGTCGCGGTATTTCCTCGCGCCATGCCGCAACGGGTCGCGTTTTCACAGTTTCCGTTTCCAGGGTCAGGTCCGCAGCAACGCAAACGAGCGTGGCCGGGGCGAGGGCGCGCAGCATCGTCGCCAGCGTGCGGTCGTTGCGGTAGGGCGTCTCGATGAATATTTGAGTTTGCTTGAGCTTCCGCGACTCGCGTTCGCATACCTTCAATGCGGAGACGAATTCAGTTTCCGCGATGGGGAGGTAGCCGTGGAACGCGAAGCGCTGTCCGTCGAGGCCGGAGGCTGCGAGCGCAAGCACGATCGAAGAGGGCCCGCTCAGAGGTACGACGCGCACGCCCCGCTCGTGTGCGAGCCGAACGAGGCCCGCTCCGGGGTCGGCGACGGCAGGCAATCCGGCTTCGGAAAGCAGACCGGCGTCCCGGCCGCCGAGCACCGGCTCGAGCAACGAGGCGAAGTCGCCTGCCGGCGTATTGTGGTCGAGTCTTTCGATGCGAATGCTCTGCAGCGGCCGTGCCGCCCCGATGCGTTTCAGAAAGGCGCGCGCTGCTTTCGGATTCTCGGCGATGAGGTAATCGAGGGATCGCGCCCGATTCAGCACCGCACCGGGTATCACGGCATCGGGTGCGGTTTCGCCAAGAGCGTTCGGCAGGAGGTAAAGCGAGCCTGCCGGGCTAGAGGACATTCAACCCTTGCTCGTGCAGCAGATCCACCAGCGCGATCAGCGGCAAGCCGACGAGCGCGTTCGGATCTTCGCATTCCATTTTCGCAATCAGCGCGATTCCCAGACCCTCGGCCTTTGCGCTGCCGGCGCAGTCGTAAGGCTGCTCCCGAGCGAGGTAGCGATCGATTGTTCCATCGTCGAGCTCGCGAAAGGTGACGCGGCTCGGGACGACGCGGACCCGGCTGGTGCCGTCGGAGGTGTTGTGCACGCACACGGCCGTGTAGAACACCGCCTCGCGGCCCGACAGAGCTCGAAGCTGGCGCACCGCGTTCTCGCGAGTGCCGGGTTTGCCGAGCAACTCGCCGTTTCCCACGGCGACTTGATCGCAGCCGATGATCAGCGCGCCGCGAAAGCGGCCTGCGACTGCCAGCGATTTGGCTTCGGCGAGCCGCCGCGCCATTGCTTCCGGCGCCTCGCCCGGACGGCGTTCTTCAGCGACGCCGGGATCTGCGACTGTGAACGGAATCCCGAGGCGCTCGAGCAAGCCGCGCCTGTAGCGCGAGGTGGAGGCGAGGACAAGCCGCAGGGGGGAAGTCATCGAGAACGCGGCCTAGCCCCTGCATTGCTCGGCAACGAGCTTTTCCTGCCGCGCGATGGCGGCTGAATTGTCCAATGGTATCTGCTCGCCCTTTTCGTTCGTGAAGCTGGTCGCGCTTTGCTTCAAACGGCCGAGCAGGGCGCGTTGCTGGTTGCAAAGCTGCTCGCGCTTGGCCGCTTCCACGTCCTGCCTGCTTTCGGCTGGTTTGGGGCTTTGACGGGGCTCCTGATCCTTGGGCCGGGCCTGGCCCTGCTCGGGGTTCTGGTCCCTCGGCGGGCTGTTCCCCTCGGTGCCGGCGCCGCCCGGGGCGGGCGAAGCGAGCCTGTCGGGTACTTCGCTTGCCTTGCTGCCCTGCGGCGGTCGCTCGCCATAGTGCGTCACGCCGCGCTCGTCCACCCATTTGTAGACCTGGGCGTACGCCGGCGCGGCCGCAGCCAGGAGAATCAAGAAAAAGTGCAGTAACGCTCTGAACAACTTGGAATTTCTTTTGACACTGGGGAGCAAACATAATATCATGCGCCCGCTCGGCGAGTCGACGAGATCGACCGCGTGCCCGCACCACATGTGTTTGAAGGAGTTCCCATATGGCAGTCCAGCAAAACAAGAAATCCCCGTCGAAACGCGGCATGCACCGCGCTCACGATTTCCTCACCAACCCGCCGCTCGCGGTCGAGCCGACGACGGGCGAAGTGCATTTGCGTCATCACATCAGCCCGAGCGGTTACTATCGCGGCAAGAAGGTCGTCAAGACCAAGAGCGAATAGGGCTTCAGCTGGCGCAGTGACCGGACAGAGTCGGGATCGCCCCTTTCCCCATTGAGCGAAGCAGCAACGCTTCGCACCGCGCTTCATGGACATCACCGTAGCCATTGATTGCATGGGCGGCGATCATGGTCCGCACGTTACAGTGCCGGCAGCTCTCAATTTCCTGAAATCCAATTCCGACGTAGACGTCGTCCTGGTGGGGTTGCGCGATGCCATCGAGGCGGAGCTGAAAGCGCGCGGCGCCCGGTCCGGTCCGCGCCTGCGCGTGCACCACGCAAGCGAGGTCGTGCTGATGGATGAATCCCCGGCGCTCGCGCTGCGCAACAAGAAGGATTCGTCGATTCGCGTCGCAGTAGACCTCGTCAAGAGCGGCGAAGCGCATGCCTGCGTCAGCGCCGGCAACACGGGAGCGCTGATGGCGGTTTCGCGCTTCGTCCTCAAGATGCTTCCGGGCATCGACCGTCCCGCGATCATCGCGGCGCTGCCGAGCATGAAAGGCAGCACCTACGTGCTCGATCTCGGCGCCAACGTCGATTGCGGGCCGGAGCACCTGTTGCAGTTCGCCATCATGGGCGCGACCCTGGTCGCTGCCGTAGAGCACAAGGACAGGCCGAGCGTCGGCCTGCTCAACATCGGCGAGGAGGACATCAAGGGCAACGAGGTGGTGAAGGAGGCGGCGGAGATGCTGCGCGAAAGCGGGCTCAATTTCATCGGCAACGTCGAGGGCGACGGAATCTACAAGGGGGAAGCCGACGTGGTGGTCTGCGACGGATTCGTCGGCAACGTCATGCTCAAGGCCTCCGAGGGAATGGTGCAGATGGTGCGCACCTTCATTCGCCAGGAGTTCATGCGCAGCGTCCTCGCAAGGCTGGCCGGCGTTATCGTCATGCCGGTGCTCTTCGCGTTTCGCAAGCGCCTTGACCCGCGCCGCTTCAATGGGGCAACCCTACTCGGATTGAGAGGCATCGTCGTGAAGAGCCACGGCTCCGCAGACGCGTTCGGATTCGAGCGCGCCATCGAGCGGGCCATGGAGGAGGTGCGCAATGAAGTGCTGCACCGGCTGATGCTGCGGTTCGGACAGGCCGAGCGGGGGAATTCCGAGATGGTGGAAACGTGATCTGGTCGCGCATCGTCGGCACCGGAGGCTACCTGCCGCCGAAGGTCGTCACCAACGACGATCTGGCCAAACAGATGGACACCAGCGACGAGTGGATCCGGACGCGCACCGGCATCCGCCAGCGCCACATCGCCGAACCCTCGCAAGCCTCGAGCGACCTCGGTGTCGAGGCGAGCCGCGCGGCGCTCGCCGCGGCACGCATCGCCCCGCGGGAAATCGATCTCATCATCGTGGCCACGGCGACGCCCGACTATATTTTTCCGAGCACGGCTTGCATCATGCAGGCGAAGCTGGGAATAAAGGGGTGCGCCGCGTTCGATATTCAGGCCGTCTGCAGCGGTTTCGTATACGCGCTGGTGATCGCCGACAAATTGATCCGATCGGGCCAGCATCGCTGCGCCCTCGTCGTCGGCACCGAGGTGTATTCGCGGATCCTCGACTGGAACGATCGCGGCACTGCGGTGCTGTTCGGCGATGGCGCCGGCGCGGTGGTTCTCCGGGCGGACTCCAAACCCGGGATCATGGCGAGCGCGCTGCATGCCGACGGATCTTACGTGGACATTCTTTCGGTGCCGGGAAATGTCTGCGGCGGCAAGATCGTCGGG
>DATHJM010000328.1:0-3568 GCA_035489775.1 Burkholderiales bacterium | reverse complement strand
GTTCTCGCTGCCGATCCTCCCGGACGCGAGCCATTACCTCGCCGGTTTCATGATCACGCTGTCCCTGATCGCCATCATCTACATCGGCCTGGTGGCGCTCGTTCAGACCGACATGAAGAAGCTGATCGCGTACTCGTCCATCTCGCACATGGGGTTCGTGACGCTCGGCTTTTTCATTTTCAACGCCTACGGCATGGAAGGGGGCCTGGTACAGATGATCTCGCACGGATTCGTGTCCGCGGCGCTGTTCCTGTGCGTGGGCGTGCTGTACGACCGCATGCACTCTCGCAACATCGCGGACTACGGCGGCGTGGTGAACACCATGCCGAAGTTCGCCGCGTTGATGATGCTCTTCGCGATGGCCAATTGCGGGCTGCCGGCCACCTCCGGCTTCGTCGGCGAGTTCATGGTGATCCTGGGCGCGATGAAGTTCAATTTCTGGATCGCGTTTCTTGCGGGAACGACGCTGGTATTCGGCGCCGCCTACACGCTGTGGATGTACAAGCGCGTGATATTCGGCGAAGTGGGCAACCGGCACGTGGCGGAGCTTTCCGACGCCAACGCACGCGAGCTCCTGGTTCTCGGGCTGCTCGCGATCGCCGTGCTGTGGCTGGGCCTCCATCCGGCGCCTTTCACCGAAATCATGCACGCCTCGGTGAGCGAGCTGCTCAAGCACGTCGCGGTGAGCAAGCTGTGAAACAAGCTGTGAAAGGCGGGGAAAAGTGCTGACCCGCCTCCCCATCATGCTGCTCGCGTATCCGGAGATCTTTCTGCTCGCCGCCGCGTGCGCGATCCTCGTGCTCGACCTGTTTCTGAAGGACGCAACGCGCTGGGTGACCTATGCGCTGTCGCTCGCGTCGCTGCTCGGGTGCGCGGTCCTCACCGCGATCGTCACCGGGATGACCGGCGGGCAGCCCGCCCATACCTTCAACGGCATGTTCGTCTCGGACATGATGGCCAGTACGCTCAAGATGCTTACGTACATCTCGGTGGCTCTGTGCCTGGTGTATTCGCGCGTCTACCTGGCCGAGCGGGGCCTGTACCGCGGCGAGTACTTCGTGCTGGCGCTGTTCGCGACGCTGGGGATGATGGTCATGATCTCCGCCGGCCATTTCCTGACGCTCTACCTGGGCCTGGAGCTCATGTCGCTGTGCCTGTATTCCCTGGTGGCGCTCAGCCGCGATTCCGCCGTCGCCAGCGAAGCGGCGATGAAGTACTTCGTGCTGGGTGCGATCGCCTCGGGCCTGCTGCTCTACGGCATGTCGATGATCTACGGTGCCACGGGCACGCTCGAGATCACTGAGGTCGCCAGGAGGACGGCCCGCATCCTGCAGAGCGATCATCCTTCAAAGGTCGTGCTCGCCTTCGGGCTGGTGTTCGTCGTCTCGGGCCTCGCGTTCAAAGTGGGCGTGGTGCCGTTCCACATGTGGATTCCGGACGTGTACCACGGTGCGCCCTCGGCGGTGACGCTGTTCATCAGCACCGGACCCAAGCTCGCGGCCTTCGCGATGGCGATCCGGCTGCTGGTGAACGGCCTGCAGCCGCTTTCGGGCGACACGCCTCAGTTCCAGAGCGGATGGCAGGACATGCTCATCATCCTGTCGGTGCTGTCGATGGCGATCGGCAACCTTGCCGCGATCGCGCAGAGCAATATCAAGCGCATGCTCGCTTACTCGACCATCTCGCACATGGGCTTCATGCTGTTGGGGCTGCTCTCCGGGATCGTGAGCGGCAATGCGCTCTCGGCGGCCGAGGCGTGGAGCTCGGCGATGTTCTACGCCGTCGTCTACGTGCTGATGAGCCTGGGGGCGTTCGGCATGGTGGTGTTCCTCTCGCGCGCCGGCTTCGAGGCCGAGCGCATCGAGGACTTCAGGGGGCTGAATGCGCGCAGCCCCTGGTTCGCGTTCATCATGCTGCTCCTGATGTTCTCGCTCGCGGGAATTCCGCCCACCGTCGGTTTCTACGCGAAGCTCTCGGTGCTCCAGGCGGTGCTCGGCGCCGGGCACGTGTGGCTCGCGCTGGTCGCCGTGCTGTTCGCGCTGGTGGGGACGTTCTACTACATTCGCATCGTCAAGCTCATGTATTTCGACGAGCCGCAGGATGCGGGGCGGATCGACGCAAAGCTCGACGTGAGCATCCTCCTGTCGGTGAACGGGCTGGCGGTGCTCGTGCTGGGCATCCTGCCGCAGCCGCTCATGCAGCTGTGCCTCTACGCGATCAAGGGCCTGTGAGCAGGAGCCCCCGGGACGTGAAGGATCTCAGCGAGCACCGGCTCTCGAGCAAGCTGGTCTACGACGGCAAGCTCCTCAAGGTGCGCAGCGACACGGTGCGCCTGCCGAACGGGGAAACCGCCGAGCGCGAATTCATCGAGCATCCGGGAGCGGTGGCGGTGATCGCGCTCACCGACGCGGGCGAGCTGGTGATGGAGCGCCAGCACCGCTATCCCCTCGGGCGCGACATGATAGAAATCCCGGCGGGCAAGATCGATCCGGGG
This sequence comes from Burkholderiales bacterium, assembly GCA_035489775.1. Taxonomy (GTDB): domain Bacteria; phylum Pseudomonadota; class Gammaproteobacteria; order Burkholderiales; family SG8-39; genus VBDM01. Next base: position 1,074 of record DATHJM010000328.1, on the reverse strand, counting down.
GAAGATCCTCTCGCGACCGCCCGGCGCGAGTTGAAGGAGGAGACCGGCTACAGCGCTGCGCGGTGGCGGCACCTGGCGACGATCCAGGTCGCGATCGCGTATTCGAACGAGCGGATCGAAATCTACCTCGCGAAAGACCTCAGGCACGAGGGCGCGAAGCTCGACGACGAGGAATTCCTGGAAGTATTCACCTTGCCGCTCGCCACGGCGCTCGCCTGGGTGCGCGAGGGGAAGATCACCGACTCCAAGACGGTCGCGGGACTGTTCTGGGCCGAAAAAGTCCTGGGCGGAGAGTGGGACGCGCGTCCCTGAGGATTCAGAACCGATATCTGATTTCGATCCCGCTTTCGCGGGTCCAGTTTTCCGGCTCGAGGGCGGCTTGGCCGAGTCCGGCCGGCTGCACGTCGGAGTCCTTGATGTGCCAGTAATGCGTCCAGACGCCGAACGCCAGATGATCCTTTTCGATCATCAGGTAGGCACGGTGCCCGGTGCCCCGCTTCTGGGTGTTGGTCACATCGTTGAAACCGAGGTTCGCGTCGCTGAGCTGGGATTTCTGCTTTCCGATCATGAAGATGTCCGCTTCGACGGTCGGAGCAAGAACCCAGCGGTCGCCGAGATGGATGCGAGTCGTCAGACCGACCGGCGCGTAAAGATAGTTGGAATAACGCTGGTAACCCGCCGCGTTGGTCGAGGTGTAGCCCCTCGAGTCGTTGTAGAGATAGCGATAGCCGAAACCGAGATAGGGCGATAAGGAGACACGGTTCCCCGGAAGAAAGTCCAAGCCGACGACGCCGCGCGCTTCGAGGATCAGGTCGGGCACGGAATCCTGCGTGCCCGAACCCTGGTACTTGAGCCTGCCGTACGACCCCCGGCCATCGACCTTGAAAAACACGCGATTCCAGCGCCGCGGGAACGTGTAGGCGCCGACAAGGCCCCCTCGGTTGCCGATGAGTTTCGCAAAGTCCGGTTCTTCGTAGTGATAGTGCGCGAGCTGTCCGCCAACCTCGAACCCGCGCCGGGTGAGCAGGGGATTGCCCTCCTGCGCCCAGGCCGACGCGGAAAAGATCGCCACGA
>DATHJM010000327.1:0-6344 GCA_035489775.1 Burkholderiales bacterium | reverse complement strand
TATGCCCGTCTTGGCGAACCCGTCGGTATAGAAGCCGGAGAGCCGCGCGATCTCGCGGTTCTTGCTCTCGATCAGCGCGGGCCAGGAAAACGACGCGCCTTCGATGCTCCAGCCGTAGCCGCGCGCGTCCTCCAGGTCTTCGGCGTAGTGCGCCGCATAGGCCAGCAACTTCTTCGGAATGCAGCCGCGGATCACGCAGGTTCCGCCGATGCGGTAGTTCTCGGCGATGGCCACCTTCGCGCCGAGGTGGCGCGAGATGCGGCTCGCGCGAATGCCGCCCGAGCCGGCGCCGATGGTGAAAAGGTCGTAGTCGAAACGAGTCACTCGCAAATCTCTTTCGTGATCATCCGCTCTCTTCTAGGACCACAATTGCTTCGTGGCGAGTTGCGCCCCTTCCCGCAACGCCTCGAACTTCGCCCACACCACGGTCGGATGCACCTCGGTATGGTAGCTCGCCTGCGAGGAAAATCCGCAATCCGCGCCCGCGAAGACGTTTTCCCTGCCGACCAGCTTCGCAAACCGCACCAGGCGCTCGGCGATCAGGACCGGATGCTCGACGATGTTGCTCGCGTGGGTGATCACCCCCGGGATGAGCACCTTTCCCTCGGGGAGTTTCACCGATTCCCACAGGTGGTATTCGTGCTCATGGCGCGGGTTGGCCGCTTCGAAGCTGTACGCGCCGGCGTTGACCTTCAGCATGTACCCGACGACATCCGAGAGCGCCGCCTCGTGGATGCGCGGGCCTTCGTTGATTCCGTAGCAGGTGTGATAGCGCACCTTCTCAAGCGGAATGCCGCGCAGGCTTTCGTTGACCGCCTCGACGTACATTTCGGCGCGCGCCCGCTGCCGGGCGGCCCCGAGCGCGGAATCACCGAAGATATCGCAGAGAAACGGGTCGTCCACCTGCAAGAGCAACCCGGCGTCGACGATCGCCTTGTACTCCGTGCGAAGCGCCGCGCCCACCGCGTGGAAGAATTCCTCCTCGGTCCTGTAATACTCGTTCGTTCCGACGCCGCTAGGCGCCACCGCCGGCACAAAGGCGCCATGAGCGTGCGCTGCGGCCGCCGCGGCCTTGAGATTCGCCAGGTCGCGCTCGAGCGCTTCCTCCCCGCGATAGCTGACCGGGCCGGCGCAAACCAGAGGCACGATCGGAGCGATCGCGCCGCCCGTCATGGCTTCCTTGAAGTACTTCTCGTAGTACTCCGGGAAGGCCGCGACCTCGTCCGGGAACATGCGTCTTTTCTGCTGCGGCCGGTCTTCGAACCCTTCGAGGCGCTCGCGCACGTAAGTGAAGAAACCGGGCTTGGACTGCTCCCCGTCGCTGACGATGTCGATACCGGTCTCTACCTGCTTTCGCACGCACTCGGCGACCGCGCTTTTCACGCGCTTGTCATAGGCACCCTTGTCGTACGCGAGACCCGTGACTTTCGCCTTCATCAGGTCGAGCAGGTCCCTGGGACGCGGCAGGCTGCCGACGTGGGTGGTGAGGATGCGGTCGGCGCTTCGCTGCATCTTGGGGCGTCAGAGCGGGTTGTCCGGATACATCAGCGTGCGCCACATGTGCGCGACCGGGCTGCCGTCGAATCCCAGCCCCTCCTTCGGCTGCCTGAAGTGGCGGCCGATGATGTCGAGGAAAGGCTCGATCGAGACTTTCACGCCGGGCTCGAACGCGTACAGGTCGTGCACGGTGATCATGCGCGCGTCCATGTACCACTTGTGCTTGCGCGCGCTCTCGTAGCTTGCCTTGATGTAGGGCGCGGGCACGTAGTCTTTTCCGAAAATGCGCACGTAGAGCTCCGGGTATTCGTAGCCGACCGAGGGGTCGGCATAGAAGCGCAGCGCCTGGTGATTCCGGATCGCCCAGCTCACTTTCTCCGGGACGTAGGGCTCCATCATCTGCGCGCCCCACCAGCCGTGGTCCGGCTTCATGAGATTGAGCACGTAGTCGTGCAGCAGGCACGCGAGCACGGTCTCCTCGGGCTCGCCTTTCTTCAGCGCGTCGCCGGCGCTCTGCAGGATGTGGTTGTTGATTCCCGGCGTGCCGCGCAGCCGGATGAAATCGACCAGTGTCGGGTGGTCCGGCATGGGCGCGAGCGCGGCCAGCGGTACGCGCACACCGCTCGGGCTCGGGCCGCCGAACAGCGCCCCGGTGCCGCTGCGCACGTCGGGGGCCTTCGCCGCGGGCGCCTTGTCGAGCTGCGCGATCAGATAGTGCTCGATGGCGTCGGCGCGCGCCTCGGACGACATCGCCTCGACGGCGGCCGCCGACCCGAGTGTGGCGAGGAATGCTCTGCGATCGATGTGCATGGTTTCCTCCTCTTGAAGATGACGCGAGCACGTTATGCCTCCCCCGGAGGGGAGTCAACACGCCGGCCGTCGCTCGAAGACCCGTTTGGAATATCATTCCGGCTCGCAGTGAAGCGCCCATCGAAAAGGAGTCGATATGTTCGTCCTGTCGGTCGATCTTCGCATCAAGCCAGAGAACGTCGAGAGCTTCATCGCAAAAGCGGTCGAGAACGCGGCCCACTCGCGCAAGGAGCCGGGCTGCCGGCAGTTCGACGTGCTCGTCGACCCGGAGGACCGGACGCTGGCGATGCTCTACGAGGTTTATGCGGACGAGAAGGCGTTCGACGCGCACCAGCAGACCCCGCACTTCAAGAAATACATCGCCGAAGCGGTGCCCTTGCTCGTTTCGCGCCGGCGCCACGTGTGGAATCGCGCCGCGCCCTGAGCGGTGATCGGTCTTCGCGTGGAAGACACCGCGATCCATTGCAAGGGCGAAGTTGCCGACCCAGGCACTGACCGGGCCCCGCCGCGCTACGGTCGATTCATTTGGGGACCCGCCTGTCCCCGCCCGAGACGACCTTGAACCGACCCGACGCTTCGCCCCGCCGGCTCTCCTCGAGTGCCGCTCCCTGCTCCTCCAGGTAGGCCGTCAGCTCTTCCGCCGGCAGCGGCTTGCTGAAGTAGTAGCCTTGCATTTCGTCGCAGCCTCTGCGCTCGAGGAATCGCACCTGGTCGTGGGTTTCGACGCCCTCGGCGACGACTTTGAGCCCCAGGCTGCCCGCCATGGCGAGGATCGTCTCGGTGATCGCAACGTCGCTCGCGTCCACCGGAATGCCCCGGATGAACGACGCGTCGATCTTCACGCAGTCGATCGGCAGGCGTTTCAGGTAGGCGAGCGAGGAGTAGCCGGTCCCGAAGTCGTCGATCGTGAGCCGCACGCCCATCGCCTTGAGACTGCGCAGCAGCTTCACCGCCTCAGCCGGATCGGGCATCATCACGCTCTCGGTCACCTCGAACTCGATCCAGCGAGGATCCATCCCCGTTTCCCTGATCGTGGCCGCGACGTCATCCAGCAGGGTGGCGCTCATGAATTGCCGCGCCGAAAGATTCACCGCCATCCGGAACATCGGCAACCCCTGCCCCACCCACTTTTGCGCCTGCAGGCAGGCGGCGCGCAGCGCCCATTGTCCGATCGGAACGATCAAGCCGGTTTCCTCCGCGAGCGGGACGAGCTGATCGGGCAGGACGAGACCGGCGGTCGGGTGCTGCCAGCGCAACAGACACTCGATTCCCGTCACGCGCCCGGACCGCGCTTCGACCTTGGGCTGGTAATACAGGCTCAGCTCGTTGCGTTCCAGCGCGCGGCGCAGCGCGGCTTCGAGCTCGAGCCGCTCGACGGAACCGGGGTTCATCCCGCTGGCATAGTACTGGGCGGTGTTCTTGCCCTGCTGTTTCGCGCGGTACATCGCGATATCCGCGTTCGCCAGCAGGGCCCGCAAATCCTCGCCATCGACCGGAGAGACGCTGATGCCGATGCTCGCCGTGATCTGGAATTCCTTGCCGTACACCGTCATCGGCTTCGCCACCTCGACGAGGATCTTTTCCGCCACCTGGGCGAGGTCGCCCCGGTCCTGGAACGCCTCGATCAGGACCACGAATTCGTCGCCGCCCTGCCGCGCGATCGTATCCGACCTGCGCACGCAACGCGCCACCCTGCCCGCCACGTTCTGCAGGAGCCGGTCGCCCGCCTCGTGGCCCAGGGCGTCGTTGATGTTCTTGAAGCGGTCGAGATCGATGAACAGCAGGCCAACGGCGCGTCCCTCGCTCTTCGCCGAGGCGAGGGCGCGATTGGCTCGCTCGGCGAGCAGCAGCCGGTTGGGCAGGCCCGTCAAAGGGTCGTGCGTCGCCGTGAACCTGACCACCTCTTCCGCCTGCCGCCTCTCCTTGATCTCCCGCCGCGCGAGCAGGATCAGAAGGCCGAGCAGGCCGAGGTTGAACAGCGTCGCAACGGCGGCGGTGATGACGCTGAGATCCGAGCTGCGCCTGGATTGCTCGGTGCGGAGCGCGAGCCGCGCATCGGCCGCGCCCAGAAGCTCGGCCGTGAGAAGCTGGACGCGGTGAATCGTCGCCGGGCCCGCCGTCGCGAGGATGTTTCGGATGGTCGCTGCGACGCCGTTCCGGCGGTGGATTTCGATCAGGGTGTCGAACCGTGCACGCTCCTCGGCGATCTGCGCGCCGAGCAACTCTATTTGCTGCGTCTGATCCGGAATCGCTCCCGACAAGGCCCGCAGCGTTTCGACGGGCTTCGCGGCGCGCTCCAGAAACGCACGGGCCCGTTCGAGACGTTCCCGTTCGCCGCTGATGATGTAGCCGCGCAGCTCGATCTGCGAATCTGCGACGTCGCCCTGAACGTCCTTGAGGGCTTCGACGACCTTGAGCGTGCTTTCGGCGATCCGCGAGGCCTCGATCAGATTGGCGATCGTTCGATACGTCACGAAGGCGTTCGCGGCGAGGATGCCGAACGCGACGAGCGAGCCGACGACGAACCGCCGCGAGAGAGAAGGCGAGCGGATCCGCCTTTCCGCCTCCCCGCGCTCGGGCTCGGGTACCCTGCGGCTCTCCTCGGGAATCCCGCCGGTGCGGGAAAGGGATTTCGGCTCGAAATGCATGGATCGGTCGAGTATACTCAAGACCCGCCGATCGCAGGGTGCTGTACCTGCCTTTGGCTTATCCGATGGGAAAAAAGTCATGAACCGCTGCGCATTTCGCGAGCCGCTCGCGCTCGCCCTGTTGTTTGCGCTCGCCGCGCCCGCCCTCGCCCAGTCGGGCGGCCCGCGCACCCTGCCTGAGCTGAAAGCCGACGTCCAGGAGCGCTCCGACCGCCACGCCTATCCGGTGTCGGAGCTCGAGCCGGCCGAAGTGCGCGAAGCGCTCGGCAACCTCAAGACCCTCGACCGCGACGAATGGGCCGCGGCCTGGAGCGCGATCGGCGACCGCCACATGGCGAGAGCGAAAAGCGCGTCCGGCGCAGCCGCGGCGAAGGAATACAAGTACGCCTTCGAGTACTACCTCTTCGCGCGCTTTCCGTTGGAGAACTCCCCGGGAAAAGTGAAGGCGTACGATAAGGCGCTGGAAGCCTTCACGGCCTACGCGAAGCTGCAGAGCCCGCCGATCGAGATCGTGCGCATACCCTTCGAGGGCAAGGAGATCGTGGGTTACCTGCGCCTGCCCCCGAACGTCCGCCCGGCGCCGCTCGTCCTCACAATCGGGGGCCTCGACGGCCGCAAGGAAAACGCCTCCTTCCGCAACGATGCCTACCTCGCGCACGGCGTCGCCTACTTCTCCTTCGACATGCCGGGAACGGGGCAATCGACCATCCGCCAGGTCGTACCCGGCGCCGAGCGCGAATTCACGCGCGTCCTCGACTACATCGCCACCCGCCCCGAGCTCGACGCCAAACGCGTCGTCGTCTACGGAGGATCGTGGGGCGGCCACTGGGCCGCGCGCCTCGCCTACCTCGAGCGCGAGCGCATCCGCGGCGCCGTCGTGCAAGGCGGGCCCGTGCACGAATACTTCCAGCCCGAATGGCAGAAAAAAGCCATCGGAACCCGCGAATACCTCTTCGAACTCTTCGAAGCCCGCGCCGCCATCTACAGCGCCAAGACCCTCGACGAATTCCTCGCCTACGGCCCGAAAATGTCCCTCAAGACCGCCGGCTGGCTCGACAAACCCTCCGCGCCCATGCTCGTCATCAACGGCATGCGCGACACCCAAGTCCCCGTCGAAGATTTATTTCTGTTGATGCGCTCCGGCTCCCCCAAGGAAGTCTGGATCAACCCGCAGGGCGGGCACATGGGGAGGAACGTCGCGATATCGGATCAGAAGATATTTGAGACGGTGACGCTGCCGTGGGTGGTGAGGATGGTGAAGTAGCGTTTGGGTTACCACGGTGGGCGGTGTCCCCAGGGGAACCTCGGACATTATAACTATGCTCCGCCGCCCGATTTCAGGGGTAGCCCTCGCAACTTAGCGCCCTGCCCTGCGAGGGATGTGGCTGC
>DATHJM010000326.1:0-4491 GCA_035489775.1 Burkholderiales bacterium | reverse complement strand
GTGCTCGGGTCGGGGGCGCTGCAGATCGGTCAGGCCGGTGAGTTCGACTATTCCGGGTCTCAGGCGCTCAAAGCCTTGCGCGAAGAGGGCGTCGCGACGGTTCTCATCAATCCCAACATAGCTACGGTACAAACCGGAGAGGATCTCGCCGACCGTATCTATTTTGTCGACATCAATCCGGAATTCGTCGAGCGCGTCATCGTCAAGGAGGAGGTGGATGCGATCCTGCTTTCCTTCGGCGGGCAGACGGCGCTCAACTGCGGGCTCGCGCTCCACAAGGCCGGCGTACTCGACCGCCATGGCGTGCGGGTGCTCGGCACTCCCATCGACACGATTCGGGATACCGAGGATCGCGAGCTGTTCGTAAAGCGCCTCGCCGAGATCGGCGTCAAGACCGCCCGCAGCCACGCATGCCGCTCGCCGCGGGAGGCACACGACGCGGCGCTCGCCCTCGGGCTTCCGGTGATGCTGCGCAGCGGGTTTTCGCTCGGGGGCAAGGGCAGCGGGATCGTGGAGAGCGCGGAGGATCTCGAGGCGGCCCTGAAGCGGGCGTTCGCCGGCGGCGCGCCCCAGGTGCTGGTCGAGGAATGCCTGCGCGGCTGGAAAGAGATCGAGTACGAGGTCGTGCGCGACGGGCGCGACAACTGCATCACGGTGTGCAACATGGAAAACATGGACCCGATGGGAATCCACACGGGCGAGTCCATCGTGGTCGCGCCGTCTCAAACGTTGAATGACGAGGAGTACCAGCTGCTGCGCACGATCGCGATCCGGACGATCCGCCACCTCGGCGTCATTGGCGAGTGCAACATTCAATATGCGCTCGACCCGGAGAGCTCGGACTATCGCGTCATCGAGGTCAACGCCAGGCTCTCGCGATCGAGCGCGCTCGCGAGCAAGGCGACCGGCTACCCGCTCGCTTATGTCGCGGCGAAGCTCGCGCTGGGCCGCTCGCTGCCGGAAATTCCGAATGGCATCACCCGGTGCACGACCGCCTTTTTCGAGCCGGCCCTGGACTATCTCGTCTGCAAGATGCCGCGCTGGGACCTCGCCAAATTTCAGGGTGCGTCGGCGCGCATCGGAAGCGAGATGAAAAGCGTCGGCGAGGTCATGGCGATCGGCCGCACCTTTCCCGAGGTGATCCAGAAGGCGGCGCGCATGCTGGATATCGGGGTCCACGGTCTCGATCCGAACGCCTTCCAGTTCGATGATGTCCGCGACCAGCTCAGAAATGCCACTCCGCTGCGCGTCTTCGCCATCGTGCGGGCGCTGTACGACGGCATTTCGGTCGACGAGGTGCACGCTCTCACCCGAATCGATCGCTGGTTCCTCAAGTCGATCGCGTCCATTGCGCGAATCCACGGACGGCTGGCGAGCTCGGACCGGCCCCTCTCCCCGGAGGCGCTGCGCGAGGCGAAAGGCATGGGCTTTTCCGACCGCGCGATCGAATCGCTCACGGGGGCCCAACGCGGGTCGATTCGCGACGCGCGAAGGCGGGAAGGCATCCATCGCCACGTCGTCCAGATCGATACGCTCGCAGCCGAGTTTCCCGCCGAAACGAATTTCCTCTATACGACCTACCACGCGAAACAAAACGACGGAGCTCCCTCGCGGCGGAAGAAGATCATGGTGCTCGGCTCGGGGGCATATCGAATCGGCTCGAGCGTCGAGTTCGATTGGTGTTGCGTGAACGCCGTGCAGGCGGCCTCCGCGCTCGGCTACGAAACGATCATGCTCAACTACAACCCGGAGACCGTGAGCACGGATTACGATGTTTGTGACCGGCTCGTGTTCGACGAGGTGAACGTCGAGACCGTGCTGGACCTCTACGAAGAAGAGCAGCCCGAGGGCGTAGTGGTGAGCATGGGCGGGCAGATCCCGAACAATCTCGCCATGCAATTGCATCGCGCGGGGGTCAAAGTGCTGGGGACGAGGCCCGAGAACATCGATCGAGCGGAGGACCGGAACAAGTTCAGCAAGTTGCTGGATGATCTGGGTATCGACCAGCCGCGCTGGTTCCACGTGACCGACGTCGCGGACGCCGACACGGTCGTCGAGCGGCTCGGTGGATTCCCCGTGCTCGTCCGGCCGAGCTACGTATTGAGCGGCGCGGCGATGAGCGTCGCGCATGAGCCGAACGAGCTGCGCCGCATTCTGGCGCGCGCCAACGACGTATCGCCCGACCATCCGGTCGTCATGTCCGCTTTCGAGACTCACGCCCGGGAGGTGGAGATCGACGCGGTGGCCGACCACGGGGAAATCGTGCTCTGGGCCATCAGCGAACACATCGAGGACGCGGGCGTGCACAGTGGCGACGCGACGCTCGTGCTCCCTCCGCAGACGCTCTACATAGCCACCATACGGCGTATCCGGAGGATTGCGGCGGAACTCGCCAAGGCGCTCGAGATCACCGGACCCTTCAACGTCCAGTTCCTGGCGAAGCACAACGCCGTCAAGGTGATCGAGTGCAATCTCCGGGCCTCGCGAAGCTTTCCGTTCGTGTCCAAGGTGACCGGGACCAACTTTGCCCGGGAAGCGATGCGGCGCATGCTTGGGGCTGCGGGGCCGGTAAGAAACGACAGTCTCAATCTGGACCATGTCGGGGTGAAGGTGCCCATGTTCTCCTTTTCGAGACTCGTCGGCGCCGATCCGATGCTCGGGGTCGAGATGATGAGCACGGGGGAAGTCGGGTGCTTCGGCGACGACCTGCAAGAGGCGCTGTTGCACGGACTCCTCGCCACGGGTTTTCGCTTCCCGGCGCGCGGCGTGCTGCTCTCTCTCGGGCCCGTTGCGGACAAGTATTGGTTTGCCGATGAGGCGAGGGTCATCGCCGAGGAGCTCCGGCTCCCCATCTTCGCGACACGCGGGACGGCGGAAATGCTGACCGAGATCGGCATCGCCTGCACGGCGGTTGAAAAGCACACCGGGGAACAGCTGAGCGCGCTCGATCTCATCGACCGGGGCGAGGTGGATCTCGTCATCAACGTTTCACGGGAGTACGACGCGTTCGGTCGTCCCGACGGTGTCCATATCCGCCGCGCGGCCGTCGACACCGGCGTACCTCTCATCACCGACCTTCAGCTCGCGCGGGCCGTTATCGAAGCGCTGCGGCGAATAAAAAGGCCGAGCGATCTTCAAGTGCTCGCCTGGGAGGACTATGTAAGCCGCGAGCCGACGGCGCTCCTCCGAACGTGATGCCCGGGGAGTAACGGGGAGCAAGGCCGGCGCCGTGGTCCATGCGGGCTACCGGGCTTGACTTGGCGCGCTCGCGAACTGCACAATTTGCCGCAACGTTCGTTGCGAAACGCCTCGGCACGGACTCTCCATCACACAGAAGTTCCCCGACACCAACTTGAGTTTTGGGTGGGACGGCACCTGCCGTTCCGGCTATCACTAGAAGGAGGAGCCATGTTGACATCACGGAGTAGATCGGCCGCGACAAAGGGCGCGCTTGCGAGCGCGGCCCTGGCAGTAGCGGCAACCATGACGGCGGAGGTCATGGCGCGCGACGACCGCGGCACCAGCCAGAGCGGCGAGCAGAAGAACATGCGCCGGGTCGGCCACGTAGACCTGCAAGGGCGCCCGTCGTACCAGCCGAACGTCATCGTCTATCCGGATGGAAGGACGATTGCGTTCGCCGGCACGCACAACGGCGCGAAGCCCAATCCGCTGAAAGGCGGGGTCGTCGAACAGAACGGAGTCATGATCATCGACGCCAGCGATCCGGACCGGCCGGTCGAGAAATTCCATATTCCGGTCCCGGTCGCGGGAGGCCAATCGCAATCGGTGCGCATGTGCCTGGGTTCCGACCTGCCAAAGGGCACACCGGGCCACGTTTATCTCATGCGCAACGTTCAGGGAAGCAGCGCCTCGGGGTATGAGGTATGGGATGTGACTAATGTCAGCAGCCCTACGCTGGTGGGAGAGATGCGGAGCCTTCGCAACACGCACAAGATGTGGTGGGAATGCAAGACCGGCATCGCGTATATGCCGGGCAGCAGGGACGTGCCGGCACCGAACAGATGGCGCACCGGCCAGTCGATGATCGTAGCCGATTGGAGCAATCCTGCAACCCCGCAATACATCCGGACCTTCGGCGTCGTGGGAGCGCAGCCGGATGGAACGGGAGCGGCACCCAACTCGCTTCACGGACCGATCTCCACCTTTGAGCATCCTCAAGCCGGCCAGTCGCTGGCGCGCGGCGCCGGACCCGATGACGTGATCGGGAACCGCATCTACCTCGCATGGGGCGTCGGCGACGACGGCATTCTCCAGATCCTGGACCGCAAGAAGCTGCTGCCGCCTTCCCTGGGAGGAACCTGGACCGGCGATCCCGACAGGCCGACGGAAGCCGATTTGCTCGCGCCGCAAACCGGGATCCTCTACATGTCTCCGGATCAGGGCGGCCACACCAGCATGCCGGTATTCGGGATGACCCCGGCGAGCTACGGGAAATTCGCCGAGTTCAAGACCCGCGACATCGTGCTGCTC
>DATHJM010000325.1:0-6490 GCA_035489775.1 Burkholderiales bacterium | reverse complement strand
CTCGGTGGGCCGAATCACGCAGTCGGCGCCCGCGGTGGATATCGGCCTGGACGCGGTCGTCAGGGTGTGACATGGCAAAGCGCTCGGTGTGCCTGTTCTGCTCGGCGGTCGAGGATCTCCCGCTCGCCGCGCGCGAGCTCGCCGCGGAATTCGGCACTGCCTGCGCGGGGCGCGGGTTGCGCCTGGTATACGGCGGCAGCGGCCGGGGGCTTATGGGGATCGCGGCGCGAGCGGCAGCTGCGGCGGGCGGAGAAGTGCTCGGCATCATGCCGCGCCTTCTCATACGCCCGGAGCGCGCCGCGGCCGACCTCGGCACGCTCAGGATCGTCGAGTCGCTTGCCGAGCGGAAACAATTGATGACGGAATCCGCCGACCTCTTTGTCGCGTTGCCCGGCGGGATCGGCACTCTCGACGAGCTGCTGGAAATGCTCACCATGAACGACCTGGGCCTGCAGAACAAACCGGTGATCCTGTGCGCAAGCGACGGCTTCTGGCAGCCGTTCATCGCGATGATCGAGCGCTTCCGCGCCTACGGCGTGCTGCGGCCGAGCGTCGAGCGCACGCTGCGTGTGGCCGCCTCGGTCGAAGAGGCCATGCGCCTGATCGATGCGCATTTCCTGCCGCAGGCGGCGGCTGCCGATCCGGGATGAGCGTTGTTTTCGCCGCCGTCCGCTGCGCTGCGATCGCGCTCGTCGTTTGTCTGCTGCAGCCGGCGCATGCACAGGGCCTCCCTCACGCCTACCCCGCCAGGCCGATCCATCTCATCGTGACGTTTCCGCCGGGCGGCGGAACCGACGCGCTGGCGCGCCTGCTCGGCCAGGAGCTCGGCAACCGCGTCGGCCAGACGGTGGTGGTCGAAAACCGGCCGGGAGCGAGCGGCAACATCGCCGCGGAGTTCGTGGCGAAGTCGCCCGCAGACGGATACACGCTGCTCATCGTCAACAGCTCCTTCGCCATGAATCCGGGGCTGTTCGGCAAACTCCCCTTCGACCCGATCGGAGATTTTGCGCCGGTCATCATGGTGGCTTCGGTGCCCAGCATGATCGCCGTGCACCCTTCGGTGGCGGCGAAAGATCTGCGCGAGCTGGTTGCGCTCGGCAAAGCGCGGCCGGGAAAGTTGAGCTACAGCTCCTGCGGCAACGGCACGCCGCAGCATCTGGGCGGAGAGATGCTCAAGCGCGCGGCTGGAATGGACATGGTGCACATTCCGTACCGCGGCTGCGCGCCGGCGCTCGCCGACCTGCCCGGCGGGCAGGTGCCGGTCGGCGTGAACACGGTGGCCAATACCTTGCCGCACGTGAAAAGCGGCAAGCTGCGCGCGATCGCTCTGCTCTCGCCGCGGCGCTATGAACTCGCGCCGGAAGTGCCGAGCGTCGCGGAGTTCGGCTATCGCGGCATCGACGTGGACCAGTGGTATGCGATCCTCGCTCCCGCGGGTACGCCGCGCGACGTGATCACGGTTCTGAATCGCGAGCTCGCGAGCATCACGGCGGACGCCTCAGTCCGCGAGAGGATGCTCGCGGCGAGCTTCGAGCCGCTCACTAGCACGCCCGAGAAGATCGCCGAAATAATCCGCGAGGACGTGGCGCGCTGGACGAAGATCGTCAAGGAGTTGGGCGTAAAGGTGGACTAGGCCCCGCCGCAGCCGGTCGCGCGGTCCGGGTATAATCCGCCCACCCCGCGCCCGTAGCTCAGGGGATAGAGTGATGGCCTCCGAAGCCATAGGTCGCGCGTTCGATTCGCGCCGGGCGCGCCAGACACCCCGGGCTCGTTTTCAGTCGGAGACCCCGATGCGAAGCTGCGCCGTCCTTGCCGTTACTTTGCTTCTGCCCGCAACCGGCGCGCTTGCCGGCGGCTCGAACTACGGCATCACCCCGGGGGCGAAGCAGCTCACCGGAAAGGTTTCCGAGTGGCCGGTGCCCACCCCGAAATTCGCCCGCGATCCCGCGCCCGGACCCGACGGCAACATCTACATCACCGTGATGCAGGGCGACCGCATCGCGCGCTTCGATACGAAGTCGCACAAGTTCAACGAATGGGATCTCCCGTCCGGCGCGCATCCGCACGGCCTCGTCGTCGACAAGGAAGGCAAGGTCTGGTACACGGGCAACGGCAACGGCACCATCGGCGAGCTCGATCCCGCAACCGGCAAGGTGCGGGAGCACAAGGCGCCTTCGCGCGGCAGCCCGCATACTCTGGTGATCGACGACTCGGGCGCGATCTGGTTTACCAGCCAGTCCGGTTACGTCGGCAGGCTCGATCGCTCGAGTGGAAAAATCGTGGAGTACAAGATGTCCGGCGGCCCCTACGGCCTTACGCTCGACAAGCGCGGCAGCGTCTGGGTGTGCCGCATGAACGCCGACAGGATGGGCATCATCGATACGAAGACCGGAAAGAGCTCGGAGCTCTACATGGGGCCGGGGTCCCGGCCGCGCCGCGCCGCCACCGCCCCCGACGGCACGCTGTGGATCACGCTTTACGGCAACGGCAAGCTCGCGCATGTCGATCCGGCCGCGGCCAAGATCATCAAGGAATACGAGATGCCTGCGGGCCCGAACGGCGGGCCGTATACCGTGACAATCGACGGCAACGGGCGCATTTTCGCGAACGAGATCCAGACCGACACGGTGGCGATGCTCGATCCGAAGACCGGGGAGTTCCAGGTGTTCAAGCTGCCGTCGAAAAACGTCGGCATCCGCAAGGCGTTCATCGACGCGCAAGGGCGCTACTGGTACATGGGCTCGCACAACGGCCGGCTGGGCGTGATCGAATAGGAAAGCAAGTCACAGAGGAGCAATGCACATGACAAGAATTCGAAAACTGGCTGGATGTCTGGCGCTGGCTGCCGCGGCGGCGACGGGCGCGTACGCGCAGAACTATCCGACCAAGCCGGTTTATCTGTACATCCCGTTTGCGGCGGGCGGACCGACCGATACGCTCGGGCGCAATCTCGCGCAGGTGATGGGCAAGGCGCTCAAAGGACAGATCATCGTGGAGAACGTCGTCGGCGCGGGCGGCACGATCGCCGTCGCTCGCGCGGCCAAAGCAGCGCCGGACGGCTACACGGTATTGCTGCACCACATCGGGATGTCGACCGCGCCCGCGCTCTACCGGACGCTCACGTTCGATCCGCTGAAGGATTTCGAATACATCGGCGAAGTGGCCGACGTGCCGATGACGATGATCGCCCGCGGCAACTTCCCGGCCGCGAACTTCAAGGAGTTCCTCGCCTACATCAAGGCGAACAAGGACAAGGTCACCTACGCCAACGCGGGCCTGGGCGCGGCTTCGCACCTGTGCGGCCTCCTGTTCATGACCGCGATCCAGACCGACTTCACCACCGTCCCCTACAAGGGCACGGGGCCCGCGATGAACGATTTGCTGGGCGGGCAGGTCGATTTCATGTGCGACCAGACCACCAACACCACCGGCCAGATCCAGGGCGGCAAGGTGAAAGTCTACGGCGTCACCAGCAGGAAACGCGTTCCCTCGCTGCCGAATATTCCTACCATCGATGAGCAGGGCCTGAAGGGTTTCGAGGTGGTGGTCTGGCACGGACTGTATGTGCCCAAGGGCACGCCGAAGCCGGTGCTGGACCGCCTGAACGCTGCGCTGCAGGAAACAATCAAGGACGCCGACTTCAAGTCGAATCTCGCCAAGCTCGGCGCCGAGCCGGTCAGCGCGGATCGCGCAAGGCCTGAAGCCCTGCACAAATTCCTGCAAGCGGAAATCGCGAAGTGGGGCCCGATAATTAAAAAGGCAGGTCAGTACGCTGACTAACGGCGGCACGCGCACAAATAAAAAGGCCCGCTCACGCGGGCCTTTTCTTTTTCCGCTTACGCGGTCATGCGACTCCGTTCTTCTTGAACCAGGCGAGCATGCGCTTCCAGCCGTCGTCGGCGGCTTCCTTGCGGTAGCTCGGGCGGTAGTCGGCGTGGAAGGCGTGCGGCATGCCTTCGTACACGTGGATCATCGACTGCTTTTCCTTGCCGAAGGCCACGAGCGCAGCGCGCATGCGCTCGACCGCATCGAGCGGGATGCCCTGGTCGGCGCCGCCGTAAAGTCCGAGCACCGGCGCGTTCAGCTTGTCCGCGACATCGATCGGCGTGAGCGGCTGCGCGGGCGGGTTCGGGTTGAGACCGCCGTACCAGGACACGCCCGCTTTGATCTTGTTGCTGTGCGCGGTGTACATCCAGACGGTGCGCCCGCCGCGGCACATGCCCGTGATGCCGAGCTTCTTCGTGTTGGCCTTGGGCTGATTCTCGACGAAGGCCACCAGCGCGTCCATGTCCGCGAGCATTTGCGTGTCCGCGAGGGTGTTCGCCTTGCCGACCACTTCCTTCTGGTCCGGGATCTTGGAGAGGTCGCCGATGCGGAAGAAGGGATCCAGGGTGATGGCGTAATAGCCGGCCTTGGCGAGGCGCCGGCAGATATCCCTCTGGTATTCGTGCATGCCGAAGACTTCCGGAACCACGATGACGGTCGCGTACTTGCCCGCCTTCTTCGGCGCCGCGAAATAGACCGGCAGCGCGCCCCCGGAAACCGGGACCTGGGCGGCGCCTACGTCCAGTCCGGCGGCGGGCGTGATGATCGCGGTTTGCGCAGCGACCGGCCCGGCCGCGAGGGCGAAGCCCGAAGCGAGGCTGGAGGCGATAAAGCTGCGCCGCGTGAACGGCACTTTCGGCAGGAGACTTTCCAGATGAGGGTCGTCGAACTTGGTTCGGTCGTTCATTTTTCCTCCTTGGGTGTGCAGGGGTTTGGGAAAACGCGGCTGTAAACAGATATTCTCCGATGTTCATTCCGCCGTGGCTAGCCCCGCGACGCGGGGCGGGATCAGCGGCGGCGCGAAAACACGCGCATCAGCCAGAGCGCGAACGCCGCCAGGATGGCGCCTGAAATGAACAATCCATAACGCCGCATCTTCTTATTCCGGCGTACGGTCTCGGCATGCTCTTCGGCCATAAGCTTCGCCATGCGTTCGACCGGGTCGGGCTTTTCCGGCGTGTGCGCCCGGCTTTCCGCGGGCGCGGAGGCGGCCGGGGCGGCCGCCGGCGCCCGCTTGAGCGCCTCGGCCTCGCGGCGCGCCTGGGCGATGAGCGCGGCTTCCCGGGCTGAGAGTTTTTCCTTTTCCACGGGCTACATCAGGATGATATCGAACTGCTCCTGCCCGTAGCTGGTCTCGACCTGCATCGACACGGGCTTGCCGATGAAGTCCCCGAGCATCGCCAGCGAGTGCGACTCTTCCTCCAGGAACATGTCGATCACGGACTGGGAAGCGAGGATGCGGAACTCGCGCGCGTTGAACTGGCGCGCCTCGCGCAGGATCTCGCGCAGGACCTCGTAGCACACGGTCTGCGCGGTCTTGACCATGCCGCGCCCGCCGCAGGTCGTGCAGGGCTCGCACAGGACGTGCTCGAGCGATTCCCGGGTGCGCTTGCGGGTCATCTCGACCAGCCCCAGTCCGGTGAAGCCGTTCACGCTGATCCGGGTCCTGTCGCGCGCGAGCGCCTTGTTCAGCTCGGCGAGCACCGCAGCGCGGTGATCCGCCGATTCCATATCGATGAAGTCGATGACGATGATGCCGCCGAGATTTCTCAGGCGCAGCTGGCGCGCGATCACCTGCGCCGCCTCGAGGTTGGTCTTGAAGATCGTATCGTCGAAATTGCGGGTGCCCACATAGCCGCCGGTGTTGACGTCGACCGTGGTCATCGCTTCGGTCTGGTCGAGAATGAGGTAGCCGCCGCTCTTCAATTCCACCCGCCGCGCGAGCGCCCGCTCGAGCTCGTCCTCGACATTGAATAGGTCGAAGAGCGGCCGCTCGCCGGTGTAGTGCTCGAGCTTCCCGAGCACCTTGGGCGTGTACTCGGCGGCGAATTCCTGGAGCTTCTGGAAGTTTTCGCGCGAGTCGATCACGATCCGGCCCGTGTTCTCGCCCGCGATATCGCGCAGCACCCTCTGCGCGAGCGACAGGTCCTGATGGAGCAGCGTCGGCGCGGGGGAGGTGAAAGCGCGCCCGCGGATTCCGTGCCAGAGCTTCCTCAGGTACTCGATGTCCCCGCGCAGCTCCGCCTCGGTGGCGGTCTCGGCCACGGTGCGAATGATGAATCCCCCGGTCTCGTCGGCGGGCAGCAGCAGCTGCAGCTTGTCGCGCAGCAGCTGCCGCTCGGTCTCATCCTCGATCCGCTGCGAGATGCCGATGTGGGGGTCCTGCGGGAGGTAGACCACCAGCCGCCCGGCGATCGAGATCTGGGTCGAAAGGCGCGCGCCCTTGGTGCCGATGGGATCCTTGATCACCTGCACGAGCCGCGACTGGCCTTGCGAAAGGATGCGCTCGATGGGCTTCGCCTGCGCGTCGCCCAGTTGCGCATTCTTGCGCTCCTCCCAGATGTCGGCGACGTGCAGGAAGGCGGCTCGCTCCAGGCCGATCTCGATGAAAGCCGATTGCATCCCCGGCAGGACGCGCGCGACTTTTCCGACATAGATGTTGCCC
>DATHJM010000324.1:0-4962 GCA_035489775.1 Burkholderiales bacterium | reverse complement strand
GTACACGCAGGAGAACAACGACATTGCCATGATGCTGATCCAGCATCATCCGGCGCGCGAATACTTCCAGCGGGCGATGGATCAGTTCGACCAGCTCTACCACGACGCCGCGAGCGGGCAAGCGCGCATCATGGCGCTTGTGGTGCACCCCTACATCATGGGCGCGCCGCACCGCCTCAAGTATTTCCGCATGATCTTCGAGCGCATCCGCGAGCGCTCCGATGTGCTCTTCTGGACGGGGGAGCAGATCCTCGACTGGTATCTGAAAGAACGGCCGCCCGCGTGAGCGCCGGCAGGTACTACTGCAGCACCGCCGCCATCGCGTTGGCGGTCAGCGTCTTCGTGGCATCGAAATAGTTTCCGCCGGAAGCGACGAAGCCCCGCGCCTGGCGTCCCAACGCGAGTTCCGCCTGCAGCGCTGCCTGGTAGGCGCTGAGCCGCGTATAGACTTGCACCGTTCCGTTGTCGCCGATGGCGAACAGGCCGCGAGCCGGATTGGTTGCCAGCACGGTCGGCGTGTCGCTCGTCGACAATGGCGTGTCGACGCCGCCGCGGAAGACGTCGTGCGGCGGGCCGGCGTTGAGGAGATTGACTTTCATGCCGCTTGCCGTATAGCTGTTGAAGGGAGCCGCTTCAAGCGACGGCCAGCCCACGACCAGGGTCGCCGGGGCGTTGGTCACATCGATCAGCGTGATCGCGTTGAAATCGTCGGTGGCGGTCGCCAGGCCGAAGGGCTGGACGAAGCCTCGCACCTTGAGCGGCGTAGAAGCTACGATCCCGGCTAGATTGAGCGCACCCGCCGCCACTTGATAGGAAATCGGATTGGCGTCGTTGCCCATCGTGGTTCCTGTACCGGAGAAGTTGAACAGGCTGATCGGACGGCCATCGATCCGGTCGAGCGTCATGACGAGGGTGTTACCGGCGGGCACGCCGTTGGCGTGACCGTTGAGCTGGGTAATGAGCAGGCGCACCAGGCCGCTGCTCGCGTCCATGGTCGTGGACCCAACCGTCGCGTTTGTTAGAGTCCCGAGCACTGTCACGCGCTGCCCGATCGAGATGTCGCCGGTCGCGAAAGTACCCATCGTGCCCTGCTTGATCACCCTGGTCGTCCCGCTAGCCACGGTCACGGTCACGGTGTCCCTGAAGATGAGCGTCCCGCTGCTCCGAACGAGTTCCGCGCCTTTCACCACGAACGTCGTACCGCTGCTGCGGGAAATGACATTCCCGGTCAGGACGTCGCTGGTACCGAAAGGAACGCTCGATCCGGCGAGAACCTCGGTGGCCGTGAAGCGGCGAGTGGTGAGATCGAGCGTGCCGATCGCCACCGTCGCGGTGAGTTGCGGCTTCGCAGCGAGCGCGGCCAGGCCGGCGCTGCCTGTGAAGCTCGTCTGGTCGATTTCGAACGTCGTATTGCCGTCGGTGAGGAACGTGAGGCGGCCGTGGTCACCCTGAAGCAGGTTGAAGGGCTGCAGAATGAGCGTGAAGCTGCCCGCCTGGGTATTGACGCTGTCGAGCGGGCCGCGAATGCGGTGCGGCTTGGGCGCGTCCGGATTGACGTCCGCCACGAGCAGCGGGTTCACAGTCACGACCGGACCGCTCATGTTCACCAGATTCGAGGCGGCGAGATTGAAATCCAGGTCGAGAAGCGCGGGGAGGCCACGTGCGATCACGAGTTGCCGCGCATTGTCGAGCCTCACCATCATCGACATCGTCGTGACCTGAACGCCCTGGCTGTCGTGGATGTTGGCGAGCGGCACCGCCACCGGGGCGCCGTTACCGTCATCGACCTGGATGTCGGCGCTGGCGTAATCGAGGTTCAGCGTCGCGCTGACGTAGGTGCCGGAGGGAATTGTGGCCGCGGTCATGAACTCGGTCAGGTCCACGAACTGGGCGAAATCCACACGCGTTCTCTGCGGCAGGGTCTGAACGACCGTGCCGTCGGCTTTGGTCAGGGTGAGCGAGGTGACGTCGACTGTGTAGGTGAGGAAGTCTCCGGCGGCATCGGTCAGGCCGATACCGACCACACCCTCTTCATCCGTTGAATTCTTGCAGGCGTACAAGCCCAAGGCCACGGCGGCACCCAGGGTGACTGCCGCGAGCAACCGAAGGAGTGCGCGTCCAGTTCCAAAACTCCGTAGCGAATTCATGTGGGTATCTCCTCAAGGCCGGGAGGTGTGCTCAGTCCACCGAAACGATTTAGCGAGCGGGTTCCGATCGAGAACGCTTGAAGGCGCGCGTGGTTGACCTCTGGCGCGTCACGCAGGCACGAGCTTCATCTGCTCGAGCGCGGCGCGGCCGAGGAGGCCGTAGGGGCTGGCGAGGGTCTCGAAGATCTCGAAGTGGTTGTAGCCTTGCGCGACGAGCAATTGCGCCGGCTTGCCGGCGGCCTTGACCGCGGCAGCGAAGTCGCGCGTCTGGCGCTGGAACTCCGGCGTTTCGAGCGTGCCGTGCGCAACCACGACCGGGCAAGCGAGCCGGCTCAGGTGTCGCTGCGTGCTGAGCGTCTCTTCCATCTCGTCGGTGAATTTGACGTAGGAACTGCGCGCGGAAAGCCGAACCGGCTTCAGATCGTACATGCCGCTGCAAAGCAGCCCGCCTTTCACCGTGTCCGCGGGAAGTTTGAATTCCTTCTGCCAGTCGGTGACGAGCACCACGCCCGCGAGATGGGCGCCCGAGGAATGGCCCGAGACGTAGAGCCGGCTCGCGTCTCCGCCGAACTCCCTTGCGTTGCGATAGACCCAGGCGACTGCCCGGCGCACCTGCTCGGCCATCATCGTCAGGTCGCCGCCGAAATCCTGCACGGGAGAAAAATCCAGGACGACGAAGTGCGCGCCGGCGTTCACGAACACCTCCGCGGGAAAGGCGTAGTTCTTCGCGAGCCCGCCGCGCCAGGCTCCGCCGTGCACGAACACGTTGATCGGTGCGTTCGGGCGCGCGCTCGTAAAGACATCGAGCCCTTCGACGGGCGCGGATCCATACGCGAATCGCCGCGGGGCCCCGAGCCGTGCGCGCGTGACCTCGCTGTTGGTCGCATAACGCCCGGTGATCTGCGGCTGGTTGGGCGCGTAGACACTCTGGTCGTAGGCGTCGTCGAGCTCCTTCTGGTCCAGGTCCAGCCACACGCGCGCCCCTTTCGCCCGGGGCGGCTGCTGCGCGGGTTGGGCCAACGCCGGGCCCGCCACAGCGAGCGCGGCGCCGGCCGCGCCGGCTTCGAGGAAGGTCCTTCGCGTGATGCTGTCTGGATCCTGCTTCCCGCTCATGTCTTGCACCCCTTTCGCTTTCAAACCCGGAAGGACTTCAGCGTCTCCGGGGCGAACAGCTCCTCGAGCTCGAGCCGCCGCTTCGAGAGGCCCTGCTCGTGGTGGTAGCGCAGGAACGTCTCGATCACGTGGCGGTTGGGCTCGATGCCGTAAGGCCACCAGTCCTCGCCGAGCTCCCTGCGCGCTTCCTCGACGTGCGCGGCCTGCCAGGGCAACATGGTGGTCAGCGCCATGGTGGTATCGAGGTTTTCGTAGGCCCGGCGCTGCGCCTGCATGAAGGCCTTGTAGAGCGACTGCGCGATCCAGCGGTTGGCGCGGTACAGCTCGCGGCGGATCACCACCGTGTGCATGATGGGGAAGATCTTCGTCTTGCGGTAATACGCCTTTTCGACTTCGACGTAATTCTCGAACAGGCGCTTCACCGCGTCGGGCCGCGTCGCGAAGGTCGAGGGCGTGCGGGCGGTGTGCAGCGCGTCGAGCTCGCCCTCGGCGATCATCCCCGCGAGCGTCTGCTTCGGCCCGATGACCCTCAGCCTGAATTTCGCGGGCAGTTCGAGAGCGAGCTTCTCGTCGCGGCCGGGTTCTTCCTCGCCGCCCGTCCGGTACTCGCAGCCCGCGGGATCGACGCCGTACTCGTCCTGCAGGATTCCGCGAATCCACACGGGCGCGGTCATCTGGTACTCCGGCACGCCGATTCTCTTGCCGGCGAGATCCCTCGGCTCGCGGATGCCGCTCTTCGCGGAGACAAAGATGCACGAATGCCGGAAAAAACGCGACGGAAATACCGGGATGGCGATAAAGGCGGGCTCCTCCCTCATGAGGGAAACGCAATACGAGGACAGCGACATCTCCGCCGCGTCGAACTCGCGGTTGCGCAGCATCCTGAAGAACGTCTCCTCGACGAGGAGCTCGTGATAGACGAGGTCGATGCCCTCGGGACGCACGCTGCCGTCGGCGAGCGCGCGGGTCCTGTCGTAGTCCCAGCAGGCGAGGGAGAGCTGGAGTCTGGGCATGTGGTGGTCATCCCCTCCTTGCAAAGGAGGGGTGGCGCGGAGCGCCGGGGTGGTTCGATGACCTGAGTCCGCCACCCCGCCCGCTGCGCGGGCACCCCTCCCCGGTGAGGAGGGGAATTTTCTTCGCTACACCGTCACCGGATCGGTGTCGAGCGCCGGAAAGAGGCCGTGCTTGGCGCCTTCCTTGTAATGCTGTCCGACCGGCAGCTCGATCGCGCAGGAGCGCACGCGCTGCGAGACCGGATCGAGTCCCGGGACGCTCTTGCCTTCGCGCGCCGCCTTGGCCGCGCGAAGCAACCGGCTGCGCGTTCCGACGATTCCCTTGTCGGTCATGCACAGATGCTCCCGGGTGCGGTCCTGGACCGGGCCCATCGACTCCTGCAGCGACGCATCCTGCATCGCAATGCCCTCCACGCCGCTATAGGAGCGACCGCGCTTCTGCGTCATGCGGTCGATCAGATAATCGTTCGACTTGTTGGCGAGCGGAACGAAGGTGCCGGGAACGTACTTCACGTGGATCCCCGCGCCTTCCTTCATCGCTTTCACTTCAGACGCGCTCAACGCCCGGCCCGGGTGATAGTTGATGCTCCAGGCCCAGCAGTGCTCGTCGTCGATCGGCACCCAGGCGTGCGCTCCCAGAGGGTGCCCCGCCCGCGGAGGAATGATCGTATGCCAGGGCATGATCCACG
>DATHJM010000323.1:0-2672 GCA_035489775.1 Burkholderiales bacterium | reverse complement strand
GTCGCTCGTCCCGGACATCACGGTGCACCCGGCTTCGCTCACCTACAGCGGCCGCTTCTCGCAGGCCGGGCGCGATCTGTCCTTCAACCTCTCCTACTCGCACAACATTCCGGGGGGCAGCAAGGGTGACCAGGCGGCCTTTGACGAGCCCGGCCAGCGCTCGGGCGCTTCGGCCAGCTATTCGATCTGGCGCGCCGGTGTTTCGTTCTCGCAGCTGCTGCCTTCGGATTTCATCCTGCGCGCGGTGGCGAACGCCCAGCGGACCAATGACCTGCTCATTCCCGGCGAGCAATTCGGGATGGGCGGGGCGGACAGCGTGCGCGGCTATTACGAGCGCGAGGCGGCGAGCGACGTCGGCAGGCGCTTCTCGCTCGAAGGCTACGGTCCGGATTTCGGATCGCGGATCGGCGGCAACTGGCGCGCGCGCGCGCTCGTCTTCGCAGACACGGCGCGCGGCCACGACAACGCTCCGGAGCGCGGCCCGGAAAACAAGCTCGGGAGCTTCGGCATCGGCGTGCGCGCGAACCAGGGCAAATCCTTCGCGTTCCGGCTCGATGTGGCGCGCGCCACCAAGGACGCGGGCACTCGCATGAACGGGGATTACCGGGCG
Organism: Burkholderiales bacterium; assembly: GCA_035489775.1. Classification (GTDB taxonomy): domain Bacteria; phylum Pseudomonadota; class Gammaproteobacteria; order Burkholderiales; family SG8-39; genus VBDM01. The sequence continues at coordinate 2,062 of DATHJM010000323.1, read as the reverse complement.
CATGCTGCCGTCGCTTACAGCTTTTGAGGCCGATCGCCCGTGCGAAAAGTCACACGAACCGCAGATCGCCGGGGTCTAGAATGAGTTTCGCTGCGCGAATGAAGTCATCAGGAGGGTAGCCATGTCCAGTGCCAAGCTCCGGCAACGAAGCGCTTTCAAGCCCAAGCTGATCGCGCTGTCGGTCGCCGCCTCCTTCAGCCTTGCCTCCACGCACAGCCTCGCCAATCCCACGGGCGGCACGGTCAGCTCCGGCAGCGCGACCTTCGCCAGCTCGGGCAACACGCTGACGATCACCAACAGCGCCAATGCCATCATCAACTGGCAGAGCTTCTCGATCGGCGCCAGCGAGATCACCCGGTTTCTCCAGTCCTCGGGGTCCTCAGCGGTGCTCAACCGCGTGGTGGGCGCGAACGGAGTCATCCCGCAAAGCGTGATCGACGGGGTGCTCGCTTCCAACGGCCGGGTGTTCCTGCTCAACTCGAGCGGCATCGTGATCGGCGCGACCGCGCGCATCGACGTCGCCGGGTTCGTCGCTTCGAGCCTGAATCTCTCCGACCAGGACTTCCTCAACGGGCGCATGCGCTTCACCGAGACCCCGGGCGCGGGCGCCGTTTCCAACGCCGGGGTCATCGACACCACGTCGGGCGGCCCGGGCGGGCGGGTGTTCCTGGTCGGCCCGGACGTGCAGAACTCGGGCGTCATCCGCTCCCCGCAGGGCGAGATCGTGCTCGCCGCAGGCAAGAGCGTTGAGCTCGTTTCCGAGAATTCCCCCTTCGTGACGGTGCGCGTCGTCGCCGACGCCGAGCAGGCGCTCAACGTGGGACAGCTGATCTCCGACTCCGGCCGCATCGGCATGTTCGGCGCGCTGGTGCGCCAGGGCGGCGTGGTGGAGGCGAACAGCGCCGTGGCGGGCGCGAACGGCGAGATCAGGCTCGTAGCGACCAGGGACCTGACGCTCGACGCGGGCAGCCTCACCACCGCCAACGGAGCCAGCGGCGGCAGCGTGACGCTTCAAGCGCAGGGCGGCACCAACCTCATCTCCGGAACGGTCGAAGCCAAAGGCAGCTCCGGCCAGGGCGGAACGATCCACGCGCTCGGCGTGCGCGTCGGCGTGATCGGCAACGGAGTCATCGACGCATCGGGCGACGCGGGCGGAGGCACGGTGCTCGTCGGCGGCGACTACCACGGCGGCAACACCGAAATCCAGAACGCACAGCAGACCGTGATCGGTTCCGACGGAATCATCCGCGCCGACGCGGGCACCAGCGGCGACGGCGGCCGGGTGATCGTATGGTCGGACGAGTCGACAAAATTCTTCGGCAGCATCTCCGCGCGCGGCGGCGCTCAAAGCGGCAACGGCGGATTCGTCGAGACTTCGGGCAGGGCGCTCCAAGCGTTCGGCAACGTGGACACGAGGGCGCTGAACGGCAGGGGCGGCAGTTGGTTGCTCGACCCCGATACCATCCAGATCGTCGGCACAGGTAACGATCTACTAATAAACTGCGGTCTAGTTCCTGCACTGTGTTTTGACAATCCGACGGGTCTATCCCAGATCGCGCCGAGCACGATAGATTTTGGTTTGCTCACGAACGGGTCAGTGACGCTTCAGGCACACGCGGATATCAATTTCCTGGCCAACCTCACACTCACCTACGGTGGCACCTTCACCGCGCAGGCCGGCAACAACATCAACCTGGGGACTTTCAACATCAGCTCCTCCTTTGGCACGAACATCGTTCTGAGTGCCAACGACGCAGCATCCGGCACTGCGATAGGCACCGGCAGCATCACCTCGACAGCCGGCTCCGGGAACATCACCACTTCCGGCGGCAACGTCAATCTTTCCGGCTACGGCGTCACTGTCGGCCTCATCAACACAAATGGAACCCTGGGCGCCGGCAGCGTAACCGCCCTGGCCACCGGCGATATCGCCACCGGTAACATCACCACGGCGTCCAGGACTGCGGGCGTTGGCGGCGGATTCGTCGATCTCTTCACCAGCGGCGGCAAGGTCACGGTCAATGGCAGCATCGACACCACCGGTGCGCTGGGCGGGACCGCA
>DATHJM010000322.1:0-10617 GCA_035489775.1 Burkholderiales bacterium | reverse complement strand
AACGTGAAACTCGTCGCCGAGGCGGCCGTGGTAGGGCGGCCCGACGAGATGACCGGCGAAGCGGTGTGCGCGTTCGTAGTGCTGAAGGGCCCGCGGCCTACGGGCGACGAAGCAAAAAAAATAGCTCAGGAGCTACGCGATTGGGTGGCGAAGGAGATCGGCGCGATCGCCAAGCCCAAGGACATCCGCTTCGGCGACAACCTGCCCAAGACGCGCTCCGGGAAAATCATGCGGCGCTTGCTGCGCTCAATCGCCAAGGGCGAGGAGATCAAGCAGGACGTCTCGACTTTGGAGAATCCGGCGATTCTCGAGCAACTCAAGCAATCGACCTAGCCGCTCATCTCGCGCTCTGCCGCCCGCTCGCGTAAAATCTCCGGCTCGCAACGGAGAGGTGGATGAGCGGTTTAAGTCGCACGCCTGGAAAGCGTGTTTAGGTTAATAGCCTAACGCGGGTTCGAATCCCGCCCTCTCCGCCAGTCAAGCCAGGAACTATCCGATTTTATGCGTGCTGGCGAACGGAGCGTCCGGGCCGGGAAGGGTACATTGAGTGCCTAACCCACGCGAAGGTGATCTCATGAACAGCATCATCTACATCGTCGGCTTGATCGTCATTATCGCCGTGCTCTTGTCGTTTTTCGGGCTGCGCTAGAGCGTCAGGAGCTGTCCCCGCGATCGCCTTGCGGGAGCAACCATGCAACTAGGCGACCAGCAGGCCAGCGGCAACGTCGAGGATCGGCGCGGGATGGGCCTGGTCGGGGGCGGGCTGGGCGTCGGCGGAATCGTGATCGCCGTCGTCGCCTATTTCCTCGGCTTCGACCCGGGCACCGTGTTGAACGTCGCCGAGCAGGTCGTCCCCCAGCGCGAAACGCGCGAGGCGCCAAAGGGGGCACCAGCGGACGAGATGGGCCAGTTCGTCTCCAAGATCCTCGGCAGCACCGAGGACGTCTGGGGCAGGATCTTTCAGCAATCGAAAGGGCAGTACCGCCCCCCGACGCTCGTCCTCTATGACGGGCAAGTGCGCTCCGCCTGCGGCATGGGGCAATCGGCCATGGGCCCCTTCTACTGTTTCGGCGACGAGAAGGTCTACATCGACCTCGCGTTCTTCCGCGACTTGCAAACGCGCTTCCGCGCGCCGGGGGATTTCGCCCAGGCCTACGTGATCGCGCACGAGGTGGGCCACCACGTGCAGAAGCTCACCGGCACCTTGCAGAAGATCGAAGCAGCGCGCGCCTCCCAGGCCGAATCCAACCGGACTTCCGTGCGCATGGAGTTGCAGGCCGACTGCTACGCGGGCGTGTGGGGATACCACGCGGCAACGAAGAATCAGCTGGACCCCGGCGACGTCGCCGAAGCGCTCAACGCCGCGACGGCGATCGGAGACGACCGCCTGCAGAAGCAGACCCAGGGCCGCGTCGTGCCCGAGTCATTCACCCACGGCACATCGGAGCAGCGCGTGCGCTGGTTCAAGCGTGGAATGGACTCCGGCCGCCCGAAAGACTGCGACACGTTCTCGGCCAGCCCGCTTTGAGCGTCCCCCGAGGGAAACTCACCCGCCGACAGGCTCAAGCACCATCTCGATCAGCGCGAGCTTTCCTTTCGAGACCGCCTCCAGCCCGCGCAGCAGCGCAGGGCGCACTCCCGCGGGTCGCTCGACCGACTCCCCGTGGCCGCCGAAGGCGCGCGCGAGCGCCGGGTAATCCGGGCGCGGCAGGATGGACAAGCCCGCAAAATGTTTGCTTCGCACCGCCGCCCCATCCGGGTACTCGCGCACGACGTCGAGCTTCTGCGAAAGATAGCCGGCGTTGTTGAACAGCACGACGAGGAGCGGCAGCCGCAGTTCCTGCGAAGCGCCGAACGAGGCGAGCACGGGGTTGTAGTAGAACGCGCCGTCGCCGATGGTGACGACGACGGTGCGCTCCGGAAGCGCGAGCTTCGCTCCGAGCGCGGTCCCGATCCCCATGCCGAGGCCGCCGTAGCTGGCCGAGATAAACCCGCCGGGACCGAGCCGATCGAGCTGGCGCAGCACGTCGTGCCGGTGGGTGATGGTTTCATCGACGACGATCGCCCCCTCGGGCAGGACCGCGTTCAGCTCGTGGCCTATCCAGGCGGACTCGATCGCGCTTTGCGCGCCCGCGGCGCGTCCCTGCCCCCGAAGCTTCTCGCGCAGCTCGCCGTTGCGCTTCGCCCAGCGCGCCGCCGCTGGAGCGCGCGTCCGCTGCGGAAGGGCGCGCGCCACGCGCTCGCAAAGAAACGCGAGCGAAGGTTCGACTGCGCCCGCGACCACGAGGTCCGTGCGGAAGCCCCAGTAGGGAAGATGAACGTGGAGCGGGTCTTCGCCGAGTACCGCGATCCGGGTCTTGGATCCGGACAGCATCGCGGGAGGATGCGCGGGCACCACGGTCTCGACGCAGAAGAGCACATCGGCTTCCTCGAGCAGGGACTTCATTTCGGGAGCGACGCCGCCGTAGAGCGGATGCGCGCGCGGGAAATTCGCGTAGCCCGGCTGCCACCCGTCGAACACCGGCGCCCCCAGCGTCTCGGCGAGCGACACGAGCCGCCCGACGGCGCCCGCGTCCTTGCCGACCTCCTCGGTAAGGATGATCGGGGACTTCGCGGCGCACAGCATCTCCGCCAGCTCTTCGAGCGCCGCGGGGTCCACCGCGGCGTCCCGCACCGGCGCCTGCGCGCGCTGCGCCTCCGCCGCGTGCCCGTCCATCAGGAACTCGGTGGGAACCGAGACGAAAGCCGGTCCGCGCGGCGCGGCCGCCGCGATCTGGCACGCCCGCGCGATCGTTGCGGGCAGGAGAACGCTGTCGTTCAGGCCGAAGCTCCACTTCACGCACGGAGCGACCAGCCGCGCGGGCCCGCCGACGTCGGAGAGCAAGCGCAGCCACTGCGGCCCGATCCCGTATCCGGGCCGCTCGCCGAAGCTCACCGATTCCCCCGCGAGCACCACCATGGGGATGCGCTCGTGCAGCGCGGCGCGCATGGCCATGGTCGCGTGGAGCGCACCGACGGTCGTGTGGAGCACGACGGCCGAAAGCTTGCCCGTCGCTTTGCCGTAGCCGCTCGCCATCGCGATTGCCGTCTCTTCGTGCCGCGAAGAGACATACTCGGGAACGTCTTCGCGGCCCGAGAGCCTGGCAAGCGCCTCCCACAGCGGCGCCCAATCCGATCCGGGCGAAGCGAAGATCTTCTCCACGCCCATGCGGCGAAGCGTCCGGAGGAGGGCTTCCGCGCCGGTGATGCCGTCCATGATTCTCTTTCCGCTCATTGCGGCGTCGCGCTCGACCCGAATGTTCTCACGAACCTGCGGTCTTGCGTCCGACCGCGGCGCTCGCAGGAAACACCAGCGACTTGATCACGACCGGCACGGCGCCCGAGGTCTCGAGCAGCGCGCCAATGTCGATGAAATCGAATTCCTTGAGCGCGATCCCGTCGATCGACACGATCGGGTTCGGAAGCCGGGCTTCTTCCCGGCAGTGGATGCCGATCAGGCCGCCCACGTCGCCGTCCCCGACGAGGACCAGCGGCAGGCCGCGGTCCAGCAGTTTCGCGAGACCGGCGGAGACGCCCTTGCAGAAGGCGTCGAGCCGCGCGAAGGTGGCCGAATTCCTCCAGCGGTAGCAGAGCGCCACGGTCTGTTCGCCCTCGTGCAGATCGAGGCGCCGCAAGGCGGTCTGCACCGCCGCCGCGATCTTGCGGATATCGAGCATGTCGTCGTCGAGCGGCAGATTCGGCGTCACCACCGGCACGTTTCGCAAAGGGAGCACGCTTTGCGGCGCGACGAAGATGGTGCTGCCGCTGACCTGGATCGTGTATTGGGAGGCGCCGATCACCGTGGCGCGGATCCCTTCGTCGGAGGGTTCGACGCGCGGCCCCCAGGCCTCGACCCGCTCGAGGATCGCGCGGGCGAACGCGGGCCCCAGGTCGCCGAAAGCGCGGCTCTCGTGCCCGTAGATGTATTCCGACACGCCGCCCGAAAAGGTGATCGCCCCGGGCTTGCGCTCGTTGCGAAGCGGATCGAGGCGCAGCAGGGCATTCGTTTCGGCGCGAAGGACCGGCCGGCTCATGACTTCGAACAGGCGCTCGGCCATGCGCTCGACCATTGCGGAGAGCAGGGTCGCGTCGGGTTTCGCGCCGATTTCGAGGACGAGACCGACCTCCGCCGCGAAGCGCCGGCCGGCTTCCTCGATGCGCTTCACGCGTCCTTCGGAGTCGAAAGACACGATACGGGCGCCGATGTCGGCTGCGGTCATCTCGACGACATCGCCAGCCTCGCACACTGCGATCTTGGAAGTTCCGCCGCCGATATCGGCGTTCATGACCCGGGCGGATTCGCGGATCGAACGCGCGGCGCTGCCCGAGCCGAAGGCGGCGAGCGTGGCTTCGAGCGCGTCGCCCGCGCTTACCGAAACGAATTTTCCCGCCTGGGAAGCGAACAGCTCGCCGATAGCCCGCGCATTGCTGCGGCGGACGGCAACGCCGGTGAGGATCAGGGCGCCCGTATCGATCGCCTTCGGATCGACACGGGCTCGCGCATATTGCGTGTCGATGAACGCGCCGAGCGCCGCCGCATCGATGGTCGTATCGTCCGCCGCATTTCCGATAAAGGGCGTGAGGAGCACCTCGGATTCATGAACGACGTTGCGCTCGCAGACAACGTAGCGGTTATCGAGCCGCTCGAGCACGAGGCGCGAGAAGACGAGGTGCGAGGTGGAAGAGCCGATGTCGACGCCGACGCTGATCAGACGAATCTCGTCTTCCAGCTCGAGGCTGCGCCTGACATTGCTGAAGAAGACCCTGCCGCCCGCTTCCTCGCTCATGCGAAGCGCGGGCTACTTCGCCGCCGGCGCGACGTACCAACCCGGGTCCATGCGGTTCGGCACGCCGCTCTTCTCCAGCGTTTCCCCGTATTCCTTGCGGATGTACGGATCCTCCATCCAGTACGGAATCGATGTTCCGCCATCGGGAATGTCGATCGCGGTGTAGTCGGTGTGCTTTTCGCCCGGCGCGCCGGGATCGCGCCCGGGGTTGTGCGGGCCGAACCACGCGGTCAGGCGAAACGGGTCTTTCGATACGCTGAAATGCTGGTGGTACCAGCGCGCGCCGCCGGGGGCAGCCGACACCATGCCGACCGGCTCGTAGTCGACGCGCTTCACTTCGCCGGCACGGCCGTCCTTCCACGGCGCGACGCCGAGGCGCTCCGGCCAGGTGTAGGTGTAGCCCTTGCCCTTCACGCAGATAAGCACCGCGGCGGAGGTGTGGGCATGTCCCTTCGAGTAGCGGCCGTTCTCGTGCTGGCCGATCCAGAAATAAAAGCAGTTGTTGGTCATGAACGGCTCGACGCGCCGCCAGCCCGGGGAGCGGCGGTTGTCCAGGGGAAGATCGCAGTTGACGATATCGGGAATGAAATTCGTGCGCCGCATCGCCAGGCCCCGCACCGGATCGGGCTCGATATCGTCCTTCGGCTTGAAGAAATCGTCGGCGCCGTTGAAGCGGTCCCGGAACACGAACGGATTGCCGAAAACCGCGTCCACGTTGTTGATCATGTTGAGCACGTTCGGCGCCGTCGTGCCCGCCAGCAGCAGCGCGCTGCCCGAGGTGGCATTGACGATGCGGTGCCAGGCGTTCATGGGGATCGAGAACATCGAACCCTTCTGCCATTCGAAGACGTGCCTTCTTGCGTCACCCTCCTGCCAGACCTCGGTCGTGCCGCGTCCTTCGACGACGAGAAAGATCTCCTCGTACATGTGCTTTTCGGGGTTGAGCGCGCCGCCGGGCGGCACTTCGACCACATAGCAGCCCCACTTGGTCTCCGTTCCGTGGAGCTGGATATAGTGGCCGCGCCCGCCCATGCGCTTCCACGGCGCGAGCGGCAGGTTCTGCACCTTGCTGATGCCGATGCCGCGGAAAACCGGGATGCCTTCGGATTCCATGAACGCGTCGTAGGGAGTCGGCTGCTTCCGGAATTGGCCGAATCCGGCTTTCTTGTTGCCGGTCGGCTCGTGCCAGTGGGTCTGGTCTTTCTCGTGCGGCATGGGGGTCCTCGCCTGATGACCGATGTTCTGGTATACAGAACACAGTTCCAGTATTTTGCCAAGCGCGCTCATTCGACCATATAATCCCCGCCAGCGTCAATCGGCGCCACGCGCGAAAAAGCGCCGCACGTCGAGACGCGGGGAGGAGGAAGCGATGCGGTGGAAGGACTCGATCGTCCTGCTCCAGGTGCTGGCGCTGAGCGCTGCTTGCGTCGCGTTCGCGGGAGCGCAATCCCCGGAGAAGAATCAGGCGGTCTACCTCTACGAAGGCGCCGACCGCGCGCAGCGCCTGGCTGACCGGGCCCGGCAGGAAGGCGCTCTGGTCGTCTATACGTCGCTTGCGACCTCGGAATCGGGGCCGCTCACCCAGGCGTTCGAAAAGAAATACGGCGTCAAAGTGCAGCTGTGGCGCTCGCTCAGCGACCAGGTCGTGCGGCGCGCGCTCAACGAGGCCAAGGCGCGCCGCCACAGCGTCGATGTCATCGAAACCAACGCCCCCGAACTGGAGGCGCTCGCGCGCGAGCGGGTATTGGCCCGGTTTCTCAGCCCTCATATCGCCGATATTCCCCTCTGGGGCGTGCCTTCGCACGGGATGTGGGTCTCGGACCGCGTCGATTTCTTCGTCGTGGCGTTCAATACGGCGAAGGTGCGCCGCGAGGAGCTTCCGGCGACGTATGAAGGCTTCCTCGACCCCAAATGGAAAGGGCGCATCGGGCTGGAAGCGACCGATCAGGAGTGGCTCGCCGGGCTGGCAAGGCACTGGGGCGAAAAGCGCGCCGTGGAATTCTTTCGCGGGCTGGTCGCGATGAAGCCCGATGTGCGCAAGGGGCACGTGCTGCTCTCCGAGATGGTCGCAGCGGGCGAGGTGCCCGTCAGCCTTACCAATTACGCTTCCAACGCCGATTCGATGAAGCGCCGGGAAAGGCCGATCGACTGGAAGCCCGTCGAGCCGGTGATCGGCAGGCCGCAGGCGATCGGGCTCGCGGCGAACGCGCCCCACCCGAATGCGGCGCTGCTGTTCGCCGATTTCGTGCTGTCCCCGGAAGGACAGCAGCTTTTCAATTCCATGGGGCGGTTTCCCTCGAGCCGCAAGGTGAAAAGCGACCTGGTGGCCTTTCCCTACCTGATGCTCGACCCCATCGTTCTGATCGACGAAGACGAAAAATGGCTCAAGCTCTGGAACGAGCTCGTCACGGTCAAATAGGATGACTTCGCCCCTGCCGCACGATCTCGCCGGACTCGCGCTGATGGTGTTCCTCCTCGGCCTGCGGCACGGGATGGATCCGGACCATCTGGCGACGATCGACGGACTCGCGCGCTACAACGCGCACGACCGGCCGCGGATTGCGCGCTGGTCCGGGTGCTTCTTCTCCCTGGGCCATGGCGCGATCGTCACGCTGGTCGCCGGTTTTGTTGCGGCCACCATGCACGGCGACGCGGCGCCGGAATGGCTGGAGCGCCTCGGCGCATGGATTTCGATCGTGTTTCTCCTCGCGCTGGGAACGGCGAATATCGTCGCGGTTTTCCGCACCCCCGCGGACCGCGTGGTGCGCCTGGCGGGGTTCAAGGGGCGCTGGCTGGGACGAATCGCCGAAACCAGCCATCCCGCGGTCATCGCGACGATCGGCGCGGCCTTTGCGCTTTCCTTCGACACGGTCAGCCAGGCGGCGCTTTTTTCGCTGACGGGGGTGCACCTGGCGGGCTGGCCGTTTTCGGTCGCGCTCGGGCTGGTGTTTACGCTGGGAATGATGAGCACCGACGGGCTCAACGGCGCATGGGTGGCGCGCATGGTCGAGCGCGCCGACCGGCGCGCCCGGGTGGCCTCGCGCGTGATGGGCCTTGCAATCGCCTTGCTCGGCATCGGAATCGCGAGCCTCGGGATGGCCCGGCTGCTTTCGACGCAGGCCGCGGCGGCGCTGGCGGGGGCCGAACTCGCGATGGGACTCGGCGTTGCGGTTTTCGTGGTCGCGAGTTTCGCGGTCGCCATGCGGCTGGCGCGCCCGAGGCCCGCCTGAGAGCGCCCGCGATGGAACGAAAACACAATTCCGCAAAATCCCGGACCCGGCTGTCGTCGGTCGCGAATTCCCTGAGGCTCATGAAGGCGTTTTCCGAAGACGAGTACGAGATCGGAATCAGCGATCTCGCCAAGCGGCTGGGCCTTGCGAAGAGCACCGTGCACCGCCTCGCCTCGACGCTGCTCGAGGAGGGGATGCTCGAGCAGAACCCAGGAGACGGAAAGTATCATCCGGGGCTCGCGCTGTTCGAGCTGGGGACGATGGTACGCCGCAAGATGGACTTCACGACGGAGGCGAGGCCGTTCCTTCGGACTCTCATGGAAAAAACCGGGGAAACCGTGCATCTCGCGATTCTGGACCACGATTCCATCCTCTACATCATCACGCACGAGAGCAAGCAGGCGCTGCGCATGGGCTCCAAGGTCGGCACCCGCGCGCCGGTGCACTCCACCGCCGTGGGCAAGGCGCTCCTTGCGTTCCTTCCGGAGGATGAGCTCGAGCGCATCATCCTCGCGCGCGGACTCCCGGCGAGCACGCCCAGCACGATCGTCGACGGCAAGGCATTGCGCCGCGAGTTGGCCGCCGTGCGTGCGCGCAACTACGCCGTGGACGACGAGGAGAGCGAGATCGGATTGCGCTCGATCGCGGCGCCGATACGCATCTACTCGGGCAACGTGGTTGCGGCGATCAGCATTGCCGGCCCGGTGCATCGCATGGCGAGAAAAGCGCTGCTCGGCTGGGTGCGCGAGCTGGTGGATGCCGCCGACGCGGTTTCGCAAAGGCTCGGCTGGCAGCCGTCGCGCGCGGAGACGCTGCCCAAGCGGGCGTGACCGCGTCTCACAGGCCGAGGCGCTGCCAGATCGTCGAGGTCAGACCTGCCTGGTTCATGGTATAGAAGTGCAGGCCGGGAGCGCCCGCCGAGAGCAGCCGGTCGCACAGGTCGGTGACCACGTCGAGGCCCAGGTCCCGGATCGAGGCGACATCGTCGCCGAGACCCTGCATCTTCAGGCGCAGCCAGCGCGGAATCTCGGCGCCGCAGTTGTCCGAGAAGCGGGCAAGCTGCGAGAAATTCCCGATCGGCATGATTCCCGGGACGATGGGCAGGTCGATGCCGAGCGCCTCGCAGTCGTCGATAAAGCGGAAATACGAGTCGATGTTGTAGAAATACTGCGTGATCGCCGCGTCCGCGCCCGCGTCGATCTTGCGCTTGAAATTCTGCAGGTCCTCCCGCGGGCTGCGCGCCTGCGGGTGGAATTCGGGATAGCACGCGACTTCGATGTGGAAGTGATCGCCGGTCTTCTCCCGGACAAAAGCCACCAGATCGCTCGCATAGCGAAGCTCCCCGGCGCTCGCAGCGCCGGAAGGCAGGTCTCCGCGCAGGGCGACGATATGATCGATGCCTTTCGACTTGTACAGGTCGAGCGTGGCCGCGATGTCGGCGTGCGTGGCGCCGATGCAGGAGATGTGGGGAGCCGCCTTGTGGCCGGCGGCCTGGATTTCCAGGACGGTCTCCAGCGTGCGGTCCCGCGTGGAACCGCCCGCGCCGTAGGTGCAGGAGAAGAACCGGGGCTTCAGCTGCGCGAGCTGCTTCCAGGTCGCGCGCAGCTTCTCCATCCCTTCCGGGGTTTTCGGCGGGAAGAACTCGAAGCTGAAGGCCCTCGGGTGTTTCGGTTCCATATTACCGCTCGTAGGCGAGGTTGGGCGCGAGCCAGCGCTCGGTCTGCTCGAGCGCGAGGGCCTTGCGCCGGGCGTAGTCGGCGGCCTGATCCTCGCCGATCTTGTCCACCGCGAAATACCGGGAGTCCGGGTGGGAAAGATAGAAGCCGCTCACGCTCGAGGCGGGGAGCATGGCATAGGATTCGGTGAGCGTGATCCCGGCCTCCGGAGCGGAGAGCAGCTCGAACAGCGGCCCCTTTTCGGTGTGGTCGGGACACGCGGGATAGCCCGGCGCGGGCCTGATGCCCCGGTATTTTTCCGCGATCAGCTCGGTGCTCGAGAGTTTCTCGTCCGCGGCATAGCCCCAGTACTCCTTGCGCACGCGCTCGTGCAGGAGCTCGGTAAAGGCTTCGGCGAGCCGGTCCGCGAGGGCTTTCAGCATGATCGCGCCGTAGTCGTCGTTCTTCGCCTCGAAGACCTTGACCCGGGCATCGACGCCGGTCCCGGCAGTCACCGCGAACGCTCCGACATAATCCGCAATACCCGTGTCTTTGGGCGCAACGAAGTCGGCGAGGCACAGGTTCGCGCGGTCGGCGGGCTTTTCGGCCTGCTGGCGAAGGCAGTGCCACACCATCGCCCTCTCGCGGCGAGATTCGTCCGTGTAGATCTCGATGTCGTCGCCGGCGCTCGCCGCCGGATACAGGCCGAACACCGCGTTGGCCGAGAGCCATTTTTCGGCAATGACCTTCTCGAGCATTGCCCGGCCCTCGGCGAACACGTCGCGCGCGGCCTCGCCGACCACCGGGTCCTGCAGGATCTTCGGATAGCTTCCCGCGAGATCCCAGGTCTGGAAGAACGGCGCCCAGTCGACATAGCGGGCGATCTCGGCGAGATCGTAGTTGCGC
>DATHJM010000321.1:0-2311 GCA_035489775.1 Burkholderiales bacterium | reverse complement strand
GTTCCCGGGACGTGCGAACAGGTGCGGCGCATCGAGAACAAACAGGCCGAGTTCACAAGATGTGGCCCGCAGCAGCCGAGCCTCTCCGCCGAAAAACTGCGGCAGATGAAGCACGCCTTCAACCGACCCGAGCGAATTCATGACACTGGGATATCCGGGCACGACGGTGCGGACCTCGATGCCCTCCGGCTTCAAGGCGATCGGAAGCGCGCCGGTGACGTCGGCCAGTCCGCCAGTCTTGATCAGGGGATATACTTCTGCAGCGACCGAAAGTACGCGAACCGACTTCATGCAATCAGCCTGTCGATCATCGGCTGCGTGATGACGCAGACTCGAACAACTTAACGACGAATGATTCGGATTCCTAGCTCGCGATGATGTCGACTTTGAGTCCGGCGGTCCCGATACCAATCAGCCAAGGCGAGCAACGCACGATCCACAACCTTTGCCGCGCCGAGGCTGCGACAGCACCGGCGCACCCATTCGGGACGTGGAATCGTCGGCGACGTGAGATGCGTGAGAGAGCCGAGCAATTGCGTAGCGAACCGCACCACCACGAGGCGGGTAACGACAACCGGGACCGATCGGCGAAGTCTCCGCAGCGCCCGCTGGCGTGGATTGGCGCGCCCCGGTCGACGAAGATGGGCACTATTGCCTCGCCGTTCCTCTATGACGCCCTTGCCTGCCGCGCGTTACGACCGTCTGTACCGATTGCAGCCAGGTGCCCGCCAACCGTGCCGTTCGCGGGCCCATGCTGCGGGGCCACGGGGATCGGCCATCCTGCTCACAAAAAAGCCCGGTTGCGGCGAGCTACTTCCGCCGAGGTCGGGGCGAGGACGTGGCCAAACGGAGAAACCTCATGCACGAACTGAAGTCGGCGTTCGCGGCGTGCGGCTTGGCGCTGCTCGCCGCCAGTCCGGCCGCCGCCGAGGACTTGACCATCGCGTTGAGCTATTCCCGCACTGCCGATCGATGGGGTCAGGGCGTCACGACGCTGTTCATCTCTCCGAACGACGTGAGATACCGTACCAGAAACTATTATCAAGGAAACAAGGATTGGGTCTTCAACGTTGCCAGCGGAAGGTTGGTCATGATCAACCACGATGGCAAACAGTATGCGGAGTCCGACGCGGAGGAGCGCGAGGAGGTCCGTCGGCTTGAGCGGGAGGAAGCAGAAACGCGGCGCTTGCCGGGTTTGCGCGACGGAAAAATCGAGATGCAAGCCATCCCGTCCGTTCATCCCGGAAAATTCTTCGTGGAGAAAGGATCGGAGACAAGGCAGTATGCCGGCCACGAGTGCGAGCAGTACGTGATCTCGACGGACGCTATCGCCGGGCCGCAAGAACCGAACCGGCGCGATCGGATAGCGGTGTGGTGGGTCACCGGCGACCTCCACGCACCTGCGTTCTTCAAGTTCCAGGACGCCGTGCTCGAGGAAGAGGACGTGCCCGACATCTATACCTGGCGGCTCGCATGGGCTCAGGCCTATGACGAGATCAAGCGCAAGGGCCTGTTCCCGCTGGGTCTCTCGCCCGCTCTCGACCTCGGGCAGCCCTCAGCCGTGGCCTTCATGAGTGCGCCCACATTCGGGGCTCTCGACATGCTTTTCCAACCGACCTCGTGGGGAGCAGCATGGATCAGGAAGGACCCGGTCGATCCGGCCGTCTTCGCGATCGTGCCGAAAGACTCAATCCTGTCCGCCGTATTGCCTCCGAGTTACAACAAGATCCCCTCGCTGGTCGAGAGGCGCACCGCGAGCCTGAAGGCGAGGATAGAATCGAACAGGAAATCCTCACAGGAGGCGAACGACAAAATGAAAAAGGAGCTGGATCAGCTCAACGCGATCATGTCGATAGGGAAGCGGCCGCCGGGGCAGTAGGACCAAACAGGTCCTTTTCCCGCTGTCCGCCTGCAAGCGCATGCGGACCGAGCACGGAGGCCAGGCTACCGTCGCGACCACCTGCGCGCGCTCGCCCAGCGCGTCAAAGTCGACGCGAAAGAACTTCGTATCATGGGCTCGAAAAGCGAACTGCTTCGCACACTTCAGGCGCAAAAGCGGCGGGTTTTGGCGTGCCCAGTTCTGTGCCGAAGTGGCGCGCCCGAAGAGATTCGAATTCCTGACTCCCAGCCGCGCCCGCTAACGAGAACAGCCGGGCCCCTCCGACGCGAACCCGGAGAACCTGTCAGGCCGGAAGGCGTCGGGCGGCGTGCGCCGTGGGTCGAGCGCCAAGTCCGCCACCATCGCGCGGTGATGGAATACGCGGGAGTATCCTGGCGTGCGCTGTGCCACGCGGTTGAAGCCGGGACCGCG
>DATHJM010000320.1:0-9305 GCA_035489775.1 Burkholderiales bacterium | reverse complement strand
CTGGCGGCGCAGGAGGAAGAACATCTGCACCGGGGTCGCCGGCACGCACACCTGGATATTGTGGTCCGCACAAAGCTGCAAATAGCGCTCGATTCGCCCGGAAGAGTGCTCCGGCCCCTGCCCCTCGTAGCCGTGCGGCAGCATCATCACGAGGCCGCAGATGCGCCCCCATTTGACCTCGCCCGCGGCGATGAACTGGTCGATCACCACCTGCGCGCCGTTCGCAAAATCGCCGAACTGCGCCTCCCACACCACCAGTTCGTTCGGCTCGGAGGTCGAATAACCGTACTCGAAGCCGAGGACGGCCTCCTCCGAGAGCACCGAGTCGATGATGACGAAATCGCCCTGGTTGGGAGCGATATTGCTCAGCGGGACGTAGGTGCCGGAGTCCCATTTCTCGCGGTTCTGGTCGTGCAGCACCGCGTGGCGGTGAAAAAAGGTGCCGCGGCCGCTGTCCTGTCCGGAAAAGCGGACAGCGAATCCGTCCCTGAGAAGCGAGGCATACGCGAGGTTCTCCGCCATGCCCCAGTCCACCGGCATCTTTCCCTGCCCCATCAAGCGGCGGTCGGCGATGATCTTCTCGACGCGGGGATGGAGCTTGAAGTTCGAAGGGATGCTGGTCAGCTTCTCCGCGAGCATCTGCAGGTCGGCGAGCGGCAGCGTAGTGTCGTCGTTCTCGTTCCACTTCGTGTTCCTGTAACGCGCCCAGTCCACGGCGAATGGCGGCTTGAAGTTCGAAAGGATCGTCTTGTTGGTGTGGATACCCGCTTCGAGCGCCTGGCGGTAGGCGGCGACCATCCTGTCGGCGTCCTCCGCACCGATCACGCCCTGCGCGAGGAGCTTGTCCGCGTAGAGCTTGCGGGTGCCCGGGTGCCGATTGATGATCTTGTACATCAAGGGCTGCGTGACCATCGGCTCGTCCTGCTCGTTGTGGCCGAGCTTGCGGAAACACACGATGTCCACCACCACGTCCTTCTTGAACTGGGTGCGGTAATCCAGGGCGATCTCGATCGCCATGATCGCCGCCTCGGGGTCGTCGCCGTTCACGTGGAAGATCGGCGCCTCGACCATCTTCATGACGTCGGTGCAGTAGAGGGTCGAGCGGCTGTCGCGCGGATCGGAAGTCGTGAAGCCGATCTGGTTGTTCAGGACGATGTGCACCGTCCCGCCGGTGCCGTAGCCGCGCGTGTTCGACAGGTTCAGCGTCTCCATGACCACGCCCTGGCCGGCGACCGCCGCGTCGCCGTGGATCAGCACCGGCAGCACCTGCTCCCCCTTGCGGTCCTTGCGGCGATGCTGGCGCGCCCGCACCGAGCCTTCGACCACGGGATTGACGATCTCGAGATGCGAAGGATTGAAGGCGAGCGTCAGGTGCATCGGCCCGCCGGGCGTATTGATATCGGAGGAAAATCCCTGATGGTACTTGACGTCTCCGGCGAGCAGCACATCGTCGTGCTTGCCCTCGAATTCCGAGAACAGATCCTTCGGCAGCTTGCCCAGGGTGTTGACCAGCACGTTTAGCCGGCCGCGGTGGGCCATGCCGAGCACGAGTTCCTGCACCCCGGCTTCGCCCGCGCGCTGCAACAGGTTGTCGAGCACCGGGATCATCGTGTCGCCGCCTTCGAGCGAGAAGCGCTTCTGCCCGACGTAGCGCGTGTGCAGGAATCTTTCCAGGCCTTCGGCGGCGGTCAGCCTTTCCAGGATATGGCGCTTGGTGTCCGCCGAATACGCCGGCTTGGAACGCACGGGTTCCAGCCGCTCCTGGATCCAGCGCTTCTCCACTCGGCTGGAGATGTACATGTATTCGACGCCGAGGGTGCCGCAATAGGTCTCCTGCAGCGCCTTGATGATTTCGCGCAGGCTCGCCTGCTCCGGGCCGACGAACGATCCGGTGTTGAACACCGTGTCCGTGTCGGCCTCGGTCAGGTCGTAATAAGCGGGCTCGAGCTCGGCGATGCGCGGCCGTTCCTGGCGCTTGAGCGGGTCGATATCGGCGAGGAGCACGCCGCGGAAGCGGTACTCCGCAATCAGTTGCAGCACCGAGACCTGCTTGCGGTCGAACCCCGCCACGGCGGACGCCGGGCGGGCCGCGCCCGCTTTCGCGCGCTGCGCGAAGGACTCGATGATCGGCGCGTGGGCCACGTCGCGCCTGCCGCTTCCGGCGTTTCCCCCCG
Organism: Burkholderiales bacterium; assembly: GCA_035489775.1. GTDB lineage: Bacteria > Pseudomonadota > Gammaproteobacteria > Burkholderiales > SG8-39 > VBDM01. The sequence goes on along the minus strand of DATHJM010000320.1, from coordinate 7,131 downwards.
CAGGCAGGAGCTGCAGCTTGTCGAAATATTCGCGCCACTGCTCGGGAACCGATTGCGGGGCGTCGAGGTAGGCCTCGTACAGCTCCTCGATGAAGGGCGCGTTGGCGCCGAAGAGATACGAATTGGAGAGGAACTCCTTCATGGCGCTCATATTGGGCCTCCGGCCGCTGCTCTCGAGCCCGTTTTCCGCGGGCTCAACGCTTTTCGATCGGCACGAACTCCCGTCGCGCTGCGCCGGTGTAGAGCTGACGGGGCCGGCCGATCTTGTACTCGGGGTCGCTGATCATCTCCTGCCACTGGGCGATCCAGCCCACGGTGCGCGCCAGCGAGAAGATGCAGGTGAACATCGACACCGGGATGCCGAGTGCGCGCTGCACGATGCCCGAATAGAAATCGACGTTCGGGTAGAGCTTGCGCTCGACGAAATACTCGTCCTCGAGCGCGATCTTCTCCAGCGCGAGGGCGAGCTTGAAGATGCGATCGTCGTGCAAACCGAGCTCCTCCAGCACCTCATGGCAGGTCTCGCGCATGAGCTTCGCCCGCGGATCGTAGTTCTTGTAGACGCGGTGCCCGAACCCCATGAGGCGAAAGCCCGAGTTCTTGTCCTTCGCCTTCGCGATGAATTCGCCCACTTTCGACACGTCGCCGATCTCTTCCAGCATCTGCAGGCAGGCCTCGTTGGCGCCGCCGTGAGCCGGACCCCACAGGGAGACGATTCCCGCCGCGATGCAGGCAAAAGGATTGGCCCCCGAGGAACCCGCGAGGCGCACGGTCGAGGTGGAAGCGTTCTGCTCGTGGTCGGCGTGCAGGATGAAAATGCGGTCGAGGGCCCTCACCAGCACCGGGTTGATCTTGTATTCCTCGGCGGGCACCGCGAACATCATGCGCATGAAGTTCTCGGTGTAGGAGAGGTCGTTCTTGGGATAGATGAAGGGCTGGCCGACCGAGTACTTGTAGGCCATCGCAACGATGGTGGGCAGCTTCGCGATCAGGCGGAACGCCGAGATCTCGCGGTGCTGAGGATTGCTGATGTCGAGCGAGTCGTGGTAGAAGGCCGAGAGCGCCCCCACCACGCCGACCATGACTGCCATCGGGTGCGAATCGCGGCGGAATCCCGTATAGAGCCGCGCCAGCTGCTCGTGCACCATGGTGTGATGGGTGACGATATTGACGAACTCCTCCTTCTGCTTCCTGTCAGGCAGCTCGCCGTTCAGCAGCAGATAGCAAACCTCGAGGAAATCGCAGTGCACCGCAAGCTGTTCGATCGGGAAGCCGCGGTAGAGCAGCACGCCCGCGTCACCATCGATATAGGTGATTTTCGAGCTGCAGCTCGCCGTCGACAGGAACCCCGGGTCGTAGGTAAAGATCCCGGTCTTCGCGTAAAGCGTCCGGATATCGACCACCTCCGGACCGACGCTGCCCGACAGCATCGGAAACTCGATCGACTTGCCATCCCCGTAGGTAAGGGTGGCTTTTTTCGTGGAACTCATGGTGTTTCCCTCGGTAATCCGCCGTTCAGCAATTCCGCAACAATTGGACCACTTCGCCGAGCGCGGGATCGCCGCATTCCCGGCGCCCGCTGACCAAGTTCCACAGCTCGTCGTCGCCGTAACGAAGCAGCGTCTTGAATGCGGTCAGGCGCTCGCCTTCGAGCAAGGCTCCATGCGCGCGGAGAAAACGCTCGAGCACGAGGTCGTTCTCGAGCAGGCCGCGGCGGCAGCTCCAGCGCAAACGGTTCATCTCGACGTCAGTCATTTTCATACCGACCGCTTCACCATCAATTCCTTGATCTTACCAATCGCACGGGTCGGGTTGAGGTTTTTCGGGCAGACGTCAACGCAGTTCATGATGCTGTGACAACGGAACAGGCGATAGGGATCCTCGAGGTCGTCCAGCCGCTCGGCGGTCGCCTGGTCGCGGCTGTCGGCGATGAACCGGTAGGCTTGCAGCAATCCGGCGGGCCCGACGAACTTGTCCGGATTCCACCAGAACGACGGGCAGGCGGTCGAGCAGCATGCACACAGGATGCATTCATACAGGCCATCGAGCTGCTCGCGCTCCTCCGGGGACTGCAGCCGCTCCTTTTCCGGCGGAGGGTCTTCGTTGATCAGATACGGCTTGACCGAGTGGTACTGCTTGAAGAACTGGGTCATGTCGACGATCAGGTCGCGGATCACCGGCAGCCCCGGCAGCGGCCGCAATTCGACGGGCTCCTTCAGGTCGCTCAACTTGGTGATGCAGGCGAGCCCGTTCCTGCCGTTGATGTTCATTGCGTCGGAGCCGCACACGCCTTCCCGACAGGAGCGCCGCAGGGAGAGGCTGTCGTCCTGCTCCTTGATGCGCTCCAGGGCATCGAGGAGCATGCGGTCGTGAGGATCGAGCGCGACGTCGTAGTCCCGCATCGCGGGCTTTTCGTCCTTGTCCGGGTCGTAGCGGAAAATCCTGAAGCGCATGCTTCCCCCAGTTCGGTGGTTCAGTAGGTCCGTACCTTCGGCTCGATAGTCCGGGCGGTCAGCGGCTTCATGTTCACCGGCTTGTAGTCGAGCCGGTCGCCGTCCTTGTACCAGAGCGTGTGCTTGAGCCAGTTCGCGTCGTCGCGGTCGTGATGGTCGGCGCGGTCGTGCGCGCCGCGCGACTCCTTTCGCGCCTCCGCGGAGACCATCGAAGCGCGCGCTGCCTCGATCAGATTGTCGAGCTCGAGCGCCTCGATCCGCGCGGTGTTGAACACACGGCTCTTGTCCTTGATCTGGGTGCGGGTGGCACGGTCGGCGATTTCCCGGATTTTCTTCACGCCCTTGACCAGCATGTCCGGGAAACGGAATACGCCGCAATGCGCCTGCATGGTGCGGCGAATCTCCATTCCCACCTCGGCGACCGATTCGCCGTTCCTCTGGCCGTCGAGCCGCGCAAGCCGCGCCTGGGTCCGCTCGGCCGCATCCTTGGGCAAGTCCTTGCGTCCCGGATTCTCCTGCAGGAATTTGATGATCGATTCCGCGGCCGCCTTGCCGAAGACGAGCAGGTCGGTGAGCGAATTCGTGCCGAGGCGGTTCGCGCCGTGCACCGAGGCGCAGGCGCACTCTCCCGCCGCGTAGAAGCCGGGAACCGCCGCTTCGGCGCTGCCTGCCTGCGGAACGACGACCTCGCCGCGATAGTTCGTCGGTATCCCTCCCATCATGTAGTGCACCGTCGGCACCACGGGAATCGGATCCTTCACCGGATCGACGTCGGCGAATTTCTTCGCGATCTCGCGGATCCCCGGCAGGCGCTTCTCGATGACCTCCGCGCCGAGATGGTCGAGCTTCAGCAGCAGGTAATCGCCGTGCGGCCCGGCGCCGCGCCCTTCCTTGATCTCGGTCGCCATGGCGCGCGAAACGACGTCACGCGAAGCAAGATCCTTCAGGTTAGGCGCATAGCGCTCCATGAAGCGCTCCCCACTCTTGTTGAGAAGGTAGCCACCTTCCCCCCGCACGCCTTCGGTGATCAGCACCCCCGCGCCTGCGACACCGGTCGGGTGAAACTGCCAGAACTCCATGTCCTCGAGAGGGATGCCGGCGCGCGCCGCCATGCCGAGGCCGTCGCCGGTGCAGATGAACGCATTGGTCGTGGAGGAGAAGATCCGCCCCGCCCCGCCGGTCGCGAAAAGGGTCGCGCGCGCGTGCAGGACCATCACTTCGCCGGTTTCCATTTCGAGCGCAGTCACGCCCAGCACCTGGCCGCTGGCGTCGCGGATGAGGTCGAGCGCCATCCATTCGACGAAAAACTGGGTGCGCGCACGGACGTTCCTCTGATAGAGCGTATGCAGCATCGCGTGGCCGGTGCGGTCCGCGGCACAGCAGGAGCGCTGCACCGGCCGCTCACCGAAATTCTGCGAATGGCCGCCGAACGGCCGCTGGTATACCGTGCCGTTCTCGTTGCGGTCGAACGGCATGCCGAAGTGCTCGAGCTCGTACACGAGCTTGGGCGCCTCGCGCACCATGAATTCAATCGCGTCCTGGTCGCCGAGCCAGTCCGAGCCCTTGACCGTATCGTACATGTGCCACAACCACGAGTCCTCGCCCATGTTGCCGAGCGCCGCGCCGATGCCGCCCTGCGCCGCCACCGTGTGCGAGCGCGTCGGGAATACCTTGGAAAGAACCGCGACGCTCAATCCCGCCTCCGACAACTGCAGCGCGGCGCGCAGGCCGGCGCCGCCTGCCCCGACGACGACCGCATCGAAACTTCGCCTCGCGAGCGCCACCGCTAGGCCCTCCAGAGGATCTGCATCGCCCAGCCGGCGCAGCCTGCGAGCCACAGGATCGTCGCGATCTGCAGCGCAAGGCGCAGCCCGGTGTGCTTGACGTAATCCATCCAGACATTGCGCATGCCGATCCAGGCGTGGATCAGCACGCTCGCGACGAGGAGGAAGGTCGCGAAGCGCATCCATCCCTGGGCGAACAACGCCCTCCACCCCGCGTAACTCATCGGCCGGGGCCAGACAACGAGGAAGATCACCGTGTAGCCGATCATCACCAGCGCGGTGACGCGCTGCGCGAGCCAGTCCCTCAAACCATAGTGCGCGCCAACGATGATGCGGTTCACCATATACGCAGCGTGATCGAGGCAGTGAGCGCGAGGCTGACGATGAACACCGCAAGAGCGCTGCGCCTGGCCGCGTGCAGGCTCGTGCCGACGTCTATGTCGAGGAACAGGTGCCGGATCCCCGCGCACATGTGATGCAGGAGCGCCCAGATGGACGAAATCACAAGGATCTTGACCAGCGGGTAGCGCAGCCATTCACCGACCTGCGCGAAGCCGCGTTCCGAGGCAAGGCTCATATCGAGCAGGAGCAAAAACTGGAACAGACCGAGGAACAGCAGGATGCCGCTGATGCGATGGAAAATCGAAACCAGACCCGGGAGCGGGAGATTGAGAGGACTGAGGTTATACCAGAGGGGACGCTTTTTTTTCGCCGTCAGATCAGGCATGTAACGCAATCCTTCCGCAGCGCTTGGGCTGATTTGGAATCTTGACGGGAGTCAAGATTATATCAGGCTTCGATTCTGCTTTGTGCTGCGCAAAAACGCCAAGCCGGATATATTCGGGCCTTCTCCAGGGGGCCTTCCATGTCCAGCAAACCCATTCGTGTCGCCGTGACCGGAGCCGCCGGCCAGATCGGCTACAGCCTGCTTTTCCGGATCGCGAGCGGAGAGATGCTCGGGAAAAACCAGCCGGTGATTCTGCAGATGCTCGAGATTCCCGACGAGAAAGCACAAAAGGCGCTGAAGGGCGTGATGATGGAGCTCGACGACTGCGCCTTCCCGATGCTGCGCGGCATGGTGCCCACCGCCGACCCGATGGTCGCGTTCAAGGACGTCGAGATCGCGCTCCTGGTGGGCGCCCGTCCGCGCGGCCCGGGAATGGAGCGCAAAGACCTGCTCGAGGCAAACGGCAGGATCTTCGCGCCGCAGGGCAAAGCGCTGGCCGCGGTCGCGAGCCGCAAGGTCAAGGTGCTGGTGGTCGGCAACCCGGCCAACACCAATTGCCTTATCGCCATGAGAAACGCGCCGGGCCTGAAGCCGAGTCAGTTCACCGCGATGATGCGCCTGGATCACAATCGCGCGGTCGGCCAGATCGCGCAAAAAATCGGCAAGCCGTTGAGCTCGATCCGCAAGATCACCATCTGGGGCAATCACTCTGCGACGCAGTATCCCGACGTGTTCCAGGCCGAGTGCGGCGGCCAGAAAGTCTGGCCGATGATCAACGACACGGAGTGGCTCGAGAAGACTTTCATCCCGACGGTGCAAAAGCGCGGCGCCGCGATCATCGAGGCCCGCGGGCTTTCCTCCGCGGCGAGCGCGGCGAATGCCGCCATGGACCACGTTCGCGACTGGGTCCATGGCACGCGCGCGGGCAACTGGGTCAGCATGGGGGTCCCATCGGACGGGAGCTACGGCATTCCCGAAGGCGTGATCTACGGCTATCCGGTGACTTGCGAGAACGGCAAGTACAAGATCGTCAAGGGCATACCGGTGAACGAATTCAGCCGCGCCAGAATGGACGCGACCCTGAAGGAACTGCACGAAGAGCGCGACAGTATCGGGCCGTTGCTCGGCTAGGAAAAGTCGGCCCCAGTCCGCGGATCCGACTCGCCGCGGCCCCCGGCGAGCTAAAATAAGCCCCATGTCAGCCGGAGCCCGGTTCCGCGCCGCGATGAAAGCGGAAAAGCCGCTGCAATGCGTGGGCGCGATCAACGCCTACCACGCGCGCCTTGCCGAGCGCACCGGCTACAAGTCGATCTACCTCTCGGGCGGAGGGGTCGCGGCCGGGTCGCTCGGGCTCCCCGATCTGGGCATCAGCAATCTGGAGGACGTGCTGACCGACGTGCGCCGCATCACGGACGTTTGCGCCCTGCCGCTCCTGGTCGACGTCGATACCGGTTTCGGCGCGAGCGCCTTCAACATCGCGCGCACGGTCCGGTCGTTGATCAAATCAGGTGCGGCCGCGATGCATATCGAAGACCAGGTCGGCGCCAAGCGCTGCGGGCACCGGCCCGGAAAGGAACTGGTGTCGAAGGAGGAAATGGCCGACCGGATCAAGGCCGCGGTGGACGCGAAGACCGACCCGGATTTCGTCATCATGGCGCGCACCGACGCGCTGGCGGTGGAGGGCCTGGAGCGCGCGATCGAGCGCGCGATCGCCTGCGTGGACGCCGGCGCCGATGCCGTTTTTCCGGAGGCGATGACCGAGCTTTCCATGTACCGGAAATTCGCCGGGGCCGTGAAGGTACCGGTGCTCGCCAATATCACCGAGTTCGGCGCAACGCCGATTTTCACCCTCGACGAACTGCGCTCGGCCGGGGTCGCGATAGCGCTCTATCCTCTTTCGGCGTTCCGCGCGATGAACGCGGCGGCGCTCAAGGTCTACAATGCGATCCGCAAGGAAGGAACGCAGAAGAGCGTTCTCGACCTGATGCAGACGCGCGCCGACCTTTACGACGTTCTCGACTATCACGCCTACGAGCGCAAGCTCGACCAATTGTTCGCCAAAGAGAAATCGAAATGAACGAGGCCGCAGCCGCCCCGAAGCCCAAGAAGTCGGTCGCGCTCTCCGGAATCCCCGCCGGCAACACGGCTCTGTGCACGGTCGGCCGCA
>DATHJM010000319.1:0-4151 GCA_035489775.1 Burkholderiales bacterium | reverse complement strand
TCACCGAGTCCGCCATCTCCGCCCGCGCGCTCAACGCCCAGTTTCTCGGAGGCCCCGCGACGATTTCGGTGGCGACCCGCGGCGACGGGACGATCGCCGTCAACGCTCACGGAACCGCGAGCGCGGCGCAGATCCCGCGCGTCTGGGGCGAGCCGCTGCTGCGACGGGTCTCGGGCGCCGCAGCCTGGCAGGGAACGCTGACCGGAGGGCGCGGGCGGCCCCTGACCTTGACCGTGCAGTCGCAGCTCAGCGGCGTTGCCGCCGACCTGCCGCCGCCGCTCGGAAAAACGGCGGTCGAACCCATGGCGCTGCGCTTCGAGCGCGTCACCAGCGCGAAACCGGCCCGAACGGACACGATCAAGGTATCGCTCGATCGCTCCGTCGACGCCATCATCCAGCGCAGGCTCGAGGGCCCGGGATACGTCGTGGACCGCGGGGTGATCAGCCTGAACCAGCCCGCTGTGCTGCCCGACCGCGAAGGGCTCTCCGTGACGGGCAGTCTTCCCTACGTGGACGTGGACCGGTGGCGCGAGTTGCTCGGCGGCGAGGACGGAACCGGCTCGCCGTTCTCGTCGGCGCTCGACGTGAAGATTGCCGCGCTCGATTTCGGCGGGCGGCGCTTGAACGACGTCTCTCTGCGCGCCGGCACCAGCGGCAGCGTGTGGATCGCGAACGTCTCGGCAAGGGAGCTTGCCGGTGAGATCGCCTGGCGTCCGGAAGGCCGCGGGCGCATCGTCGCGCGGCTGAAGCATTTCAACCTTCCCGAATCGACCCCGGGAAAGACGGTGGAGGCCCCGACGCGCGATCTGCCCGCGCTCGACATCATCTCCGACAATCTGATCGTGAACGACAAGGACCTCGGCAGATTGGAGTTGGTCGCGGTCAACCAGGCGCTCGACTGGAACATCGAGAAACTGGTGCTGACGGCGCCCGAGAGCGCGCTGACGGTGACCGAGGGGGTGTGGCAGGGCCGGGCTCTGAAGCCGAGCGTCAATTTGAAGAAGATCAGTCTCGAGGTCAACGATGTCGGCAAGTTTCTCGAGCGCATGGGTTATCCAGGGACCGTGCGCCGGGGGACGGCGACGCTGACCGGAAGCCTGAGCTGGGCGGGCAACCCGCAATCGATCGATTATCCGACCCTGTCGGGGAATCTCGACTTCGAGGCAAAGAAGGGGCAGTTTCTGAAAGCGGAGCCCGGCGTCGCCCGGCTCATCGGGATCCTCAGCATGCAGTCCTGGCTCACACTCGATTTCCGCGAGCTTTTCGGCCGCGGGTTCGCTTTCGATCTGGTTTCGTGCAACGCGGACATCGCCAGCGGCACGATGACCACGCAGAATTTCCACATGAAGGGACCCTCGGCGCAGGTGAGCATGGAGGGGAAGGTGGATCTGGTGAACGAAACGCAGGACCTGCACGCGCGCGTCGAGCCTTCGGTCGGCGACAGCATTTCTGCGATCGTCCTCGTCGCCGTCAATCCTGTCTGGGGCCTGGGGGCGCTCATCCTGGACAAGATCCTGAAGAATCCGTTCGGCCAGGCCCTTGCGTTCGAATACCGTGTCACGGGAACCTGGGCGAATCCTATCCCTGAGCGCCTCAAAGCCGACGTGCGCAGCACGGAAGCACCGCCGCAATCAGTGCCGTGACCGCGCCCGCCGCATTCAAGGTCGCCGCGGTGCAGATGGTGTCGACGCCCAGGGTCGAGGAGAATCTCGCCGCCGCGGCGAAGCTCGTCGCCGAGGCCGCGGAACAAGGGGCGAAGCTCGTCGCGCTCCCCGAGTATTTCTGCATCCTCGGAATGCGCGACACGGACAAGGTGGCTGCGAGGGAAAAGGACGGCGCCGGGCCGATCCAGGAGTTTCTTTCCGCGACCGCGGAGCGGCACGGCGTGTGGCTCGTCGGGGGCTCGGTGCCGCTCGAATGCGCCGATCCGGGCAAGGTGAGAAACAGCTGCCTGGTCTACGACCCGGACGGGCGGCGCGTCGCGCGTTACGACAAGATCCACCTGTTCGGCCTGGAACTCGGAGCGGAACGCTTCGAGGAAGCAAGGACGATCGAAGCGGGCACCCAACCCTGCGCAATCGAATCGCCGTTCGGACGGATCGCGCTTTCGGTGTGCTACGACGTGCGCTTTCCCGAGCTCTATCGCGCGCTCGCGCCGATGGACATCATCCTCGTTCCCTCGGCTTTCACCGCGACCACCGGGCGCGCGCACTGGGAGACGCTGCTGCGCGCCCGCGCGATCGAAAACCTCGCCTGGGTGATCGCTCCGGCTCAAGGGGGAAGGCACCCGAACGGCCGGCAGACGCACGGCCACAGCATGGTGGTCGATCCCTGGGGCAAGGTCGTCGCCGAGCGGGCCGCCGAGCCCGGCGTGGTCCTGGCCGACATCGACCCGATGTTCCAGGCGAAGATGCGCCGAAGCCTTCCAGCGCTCACTCACCGGGTGTTGTAATAGGGCTTCCCGCCGCGTGCGGGGCTAGAATACCGGCTCATCCACCCTCATATCCCTTTCATGAACGCCCCCGAGCAGCTTTTTTCCACCGCGCAGTCCTTCCTGCTCGCCCCGCACGATCTCGAAACCGGCAAGCTCGCGGGCGTTTTCGGGTCGCTGCTTTCACACCGGCTCGATTACGCCGATCTCTATTTCCAGTACTCGCGCAGCGAGGGCTGGAGCCTCGAGGAAGGGATCGTAAAATCCGGGAGCTTCAGCATCGATCAGGGCGTGGGAGTGCGCGCGATTGCGGGGGAGAAGACCGCGTTCGCGTACTCGGACGAAATCAGCCTGCCGGCGCTCGAGGACGCGGCCAAGGCGACGCGCGCCATCGCCGCCAGCGGCGGCCGCCGCCATCCCGTGGCGGTGCGAAAAGGCGCCGGCCTCCGCCTCTATCAGCCGGTCGACCCGCTCGTCTCTCTCGAAGACGCGCAGAAGGTGAAGCTGCTCGAGCGCCTGGAGCAGCTTTGCCGCGCGCGCGATCCGCGCGTCATGCAGGTGATGGCGAACCTCGCCGCCGAATACGAAGTGGTCCTGGTGGCGCGCTCGGACGGGGTACAGGCGGCGGACGTTCGCCCGCTCGTGCGGCTGTCGGTGCAGGTGATCGTCGAGCAAAACGGCCGGCGCGAGCAGGGCACGGCCGGCGGCGGCGCGCGCAGCGACTACAGCCACTTCACCGAGGAGAGGCTGCAGGAGTACGCGAAACACGCGGTCGACCAGGCTCTCGTCAATCTCGAATCGCGTCCGGCGCCCGCGGGCAGCATGACCGTGGTGCTCGGGCCCGGCTGGCCGGGCATTCTGCTGCACGAGGCGATCGGCCACGGCTTGGAGGGCGACTTCAACCGCAAGGGCTCCTCCGCGTTCGCCGGGAAGATCGGAAAGAAAGTCGCATCGCGCGGGGTCACGGTCGTCGACGACGGCACCATGCCGGGCAGGCGCGGCTCGCTCTCCATCGACGACGAAGGCAATCCCACGCAGCGCAACACGCTGATCGAGGACGGGGTGCTGCGCGGCTACATGCAGGACAGCCTCAACGCGCGCCTCATGGGCGTCCCGGTCACCGGCAACGGCCGGCGCGAGTCGTTCGCGCACGTCGTCATGCCGCGCATGACCAACACCTACATGCTGAACGGAGACAAGGACCCGAAGGAGATCATCGCCTCGGTGAAGAAGGGCCTTTACGCGGTCAACTTCGGCGGCGGGCAGGTGGACATCACCAATGGCAAGTTCGTGTTCTCCGCTTCCGAGGCGTACATGATCGAGAACGGGAAAGTCACCCATCCGGTGAAAGGCGCCACGCTGATCGGCAACGGGCCGGACGTGCTCACGCGCGTGTCGATGATCGGCAACGACCTCGCGCTGGATACCGGCGTCGGCACCTGCGGCAAGGAAGGCCAGAGCGTTCCGGTCGGCGTGGGGCAGCCGACGCTGCGGATCGACGGGCTGACTGTCGGCGGGACGGGCTGAAGCCCCGACCGGGTTTCCCCCGGGAGTTCAGATCGTTCTTCGCTCAGTGCCCGTCCTAAAACGAACAATGGCCATCAGCAAACAAAATAAGACGATGTCATTGCCTAAATGCCAAAGAAAGTGTGTTCCCGCCGGAAAGTATGGGCAAACACCAAGATCCGAGGCTCGAAAAGCCAGGGCAAGAGCGAATGCG
>DATHJM010000318.1:0-2568 GCA_035489775.1 Burkholderiales bacterium | reverse complement strand
CTTCTACAACCGCATCGCCACCTACCCGAACGTGGTGGACGACACCACGCCCGAGGGCACGGCGCAGCTCGCGCGCGCTCTCGGCGACAAGTGGACCATGATCCTCGAGAACCACGGGGCGCTGGTGTGCGGCACCTCGCTCGCCGAGGCCTACATCTACCATCACTTCTTCGAGCTCGCCTGCCGCGCGCAGGTCGGCGCTCTGTCGGGCGGCGCCGAGCCTATCACGCCCTCGCCGGAAATATGCGAGGAGCGCGCGAAGAAATTCGGGCGAATCGGCCAGTACAACCATCAGAGCCGCGACTGGGTGGCGGCCATGGCGCTCGCCGGGAAGCTCTTCCCCGATTACAAGGAGTAGCCGTCATGGCGAAGAAAAAGAGCGCTCGTTTCGACGTCGGCGGCGTGATGCTGCCGCAACCTTTCAAGATCCGGCGCCTGGGTCATTTCGGGCTGAACGTCCCCGATCCGGCGGCCTGCCTGGAATTCTATTGCGAGGGCCTCGGCTTCCGCATCTCCGATCCGCTCGACATCGCCGAGCATCACGCGAAACGCGACGAGCTGAAGAAGCTCGGCGACACCAACATGTACTTCCTGCGCCACGGGACCGACCACCATTCTCTCGTGCTGTGCAACGGCAGGATCTACAACGCCGCCGGGCGCGGCGGCGACATTCCCGCCGACGTCACCGTGAACCAGATGACATGGCAGGTTTCGAGCTTGGCGGAAATCTCGGGCGCGATCGACTGGTTCAACTCGAAGGGCGTGCGCATCAGCCGCGCCGGCCGCGACATGCCGGGCTCGAACTGGCACTGCTATCCCTACGATATCGAGAGACACCGCAACGAGCTCTACTACGGCATGGAACAGATCGGCTGGACGGGGCTCTCCAAGCCGAAAGCGATGCACGAGCGCGGTTTCCGCGAGCGGCCGCCCTTGCCGCAGATGCCCGAATACGAGGAAGTGAAGCAGAGCGCGGCGAAGGGCGTCGATTTCAATTCGGGCTTTCGCCATCCGGAGACGATGCCGGCGAAGTACGACGTCGACGGCATCATGCTGCCGCGGCCGTTCAAGATCGTGCGCCACGGCCCGATCCGGCTTTTCTGCCGCGACATGCGCAGGATGGAGGCGTTCTACAGCGAAGTCATGGGCTTCACGCGCACCGAGGCGATCGGCTGGAGAGGCCATCGCTGCGTGTTCTTCCGTTGCGGCACCGAGCATCACTCGCTCGCGCTCTATCCGATCGCGCTGCGGGAAAAACTCGGGCTCTCGCCGCATACGACGGTGATGAGCTTCGGCGTGCAGGTCGCGACCTACAAGCAGCTGCGCGCGGCGATCGATTTCCTGAAGGGGCGCGGCGGCAAATTCATCGAGATCCCGAGTGCGCTCTCTCCTGGCATCGACTACAGCGCTCACGTGCTCGACCCCGCTGGGCACGCGATCCAGCTGTACTACTACATGGAGCAGATCGGATGGGACGGACGCGCGCGCCTCGGAAGAAGGCGGACGCCCGAACGTGTCGCCCAATGGCCGAAAGCGGTCGAGCCGAAGTCCGATACGTATACAGGCGAGCCCTACCTGGGGCCGTGGGGCTGAGCTGGCGCGACGCCCTAGAAGAACGCGTGCCACTGCAGGAAGACTTCGGTCGCGTTTTGCGCGTTGTTCTGGGGAATGCCGTTGCTCTTGCGCGCACCCAGCCGGAACTGCGTGAACTGGAACGGCACGTATTCCCACACCGCGCTGTAGCGCTCGCGCTGGTCTTCCTTCAGATCGGCATTGGGATCGTAGTATTCGTAGGTGAGCTTGAGGTTGTGGCCCCTGGCCGCCTCGAAGTTGCCTTCGAGGAGAGTCGCCCATTGCTTCATCCGCCCGGCCGGGGTTCCATCGTCGGTGATGTATACGCCCGAGGCGAGCCAGGCGAACTTGCCGGTGCGCAGCCCCGCGAAAACGCTCTGCATGCGCCGATCGGCCGCTCCGTTGAAATTGGTGCTCGCGCTCGCGCCCACGCGCCAGCCGGGCTGCACGTAGGTCGCGAGCGAGCTGAACTGCTTGCCGCGGTTGGTTTCGGTGCCTCCGCCCGCGCCATTCGTGATCGAAACGTTGACCGACCACGGCCCGAGCTCAAGCCCCCCTTCGACGCCGTCGTCGGATGAATTGAAGCTCGTGCCCGTCGCCTGGCGGATGAAGGCGGTGTCGTCCTCGACGCGCAGCCCGAACGGAACGAACATGCGGCCCGCTTTCACGTACGCGCTCTTGTTCGCGAACCGGAGCAGCGCGTAAGTCTCGCGGTTGGTCGCCGCGCCCGGGGAGACGCGCTCGTCCAGATAGATCGTAAGGCGATCGACGATCGGCTTCACCTCGAGATACGCCTGCGCGCGCACGGGGTCGAAAGAGTACCTGTCGGTCGTGTGCGGGATCAGCGTGGCCTGGGCGTTGGCCCGCAGGTCGGCGCCGACGGCGAAACGATCGTTGAGCTTCCCGGTCCACGGCGCTGCTTCCGGAGCCGCCATGGTCTCGCCCGTCGCCGGGTTGAGGTACGCCTCGGGAAGGGCCGTCTGGCTGTAGATGCTG
>DATHJM010000317.1:0-9754 GCA_035489775.1 Burkholderiales bacterium | reverse complement strand
GCCGGAGCCAGCCATTGCGCGTGGACTTCATCGGGCAGCACGACCGGCATGCGCTCGTGGATCTCGCCCGCGGGCCCCGCGCCCGGACGCGTCAGAACGGCGCAGGTCAGCTCCGGCCCGGTTTCGCCCGGGTCCTTCCATCCGGACATGAGCCCCGCGAAGCAGAACGGCCGGCGGTCCTTGCGGGCGATGTAGTAGGGCTGATTGACGCGCACGAGCTCGCCCGTCGTCTTGTCGATGCGCTCCTCCCCGCGCCACTCGTACCAGCCGAGCGCCGGCAGCAGGCACCGCGCGCGCGAAAGCGCGTCGCGCCACATGCCGTTCGAGGCGGCGGTTTCGACCCTCGCGTTGAAACTGCCGCGCGGCGGCTTGGCTTCCTTCCACCAGTACGGCACGAATCCCCAGCGCGCGTGCGCAAGCTCGATCTCGGGAGAAGCGGCGTCGCGCCTGAGCATGATGACGCGCATCGTCGGCGCGACGTTGTAGCGCGGCTTGCCGAAGGGCGTCTTCCAGTTGCGGCGGCCGATGTGCCAGGCGCGCTCGACCGCGGCTTCGTCGGGGGAAACGTAACGCCCGCACATGAAGGCATTCTATCGCGCCGAAGCGCGCCTATAATCCCGCGATGACCGACCCGACCGGAGAGACGCCCGAAACGACGGAACGCCGCCTGCACGCGGAACGCCGCCTGCACCAATCCGCGGAACACCGCCTGCACCAATACGCGCAGCTGGCCGCGGTGGTGGTCATCCTCGTCGGCAGCTACCTGGTTCTTCATCCGTTCATTCCCGCGATTATGTTTTCCGCGGTGCTGTGCTCCGCGACCTGGCCGCTGTACGTGCGCCTGCGAAAAGCGTTGTGGGGCCGGTCCAGGCTCGCGGCGCTGGTGATGACGCTGCTGCTGGTCGCGCTGGTGATCGGTCCCTCCGTGTTGCTGGCCCTGAGCCTCGCCGACAGCGTGACGGCCATGATCGAGGCGGGCAAGGCGGCGCTGGCAAAAGGCCCGATCGAGCCGCCGGAATGGTTGCGAAGGATCCCGATGGTCGGGGAAATCCTCGCGGACTACTGGCAACGCCTGGTCTCCAGCAGCGAAAGCCTGGCCGTGCAGTCGCAGGGCCTGATCGCGCCCGCGCGCAATTTCCTGGTCGGCGCGGGCAAGACCGTGGGCCAGGATTTGCTGCAACTGGCGCTTGCGATGTTCATCTGCTTCTTTTTCTTCCGCGACGGCGAAGCGCTGGCGCGGGTCCTTCGCAGAGCGCTGGACAGGCTCGCCGGCGGGCTCGGCAGCGAGCTGCTGCATACCATCCATACCACCGTGACCGGCGTCGTGCACGGCATTTTCGGGACGGCGCTTGCGCAGGGCGCGGTCGCCCTCGTCGGCTTTCTCATCGCCGGCGTTCCCGCGGCCTTCTGGCTTGCGGTGGCGACTTTCTTTCTCTCCGTCCTTCCGATCGGGCCGCCGCTGGTGTGGGGCGGGGCGACCCTGTGGCTTCTCTCCCAGGGTCAAATAGGCTGGGCGGTCTTCATGGCCCTGTGGGGCCTGCTGGTGATCAGCAGCATCGACAATTTCGTCAAGCCGTATCTCATCAGCCGCAGCAGCGACCTGCCTCTGCTCCTGATCGTGCTCGGAGTCTTCGGCGGCGTGTTCGCTTTCGGTTTCATCGGCCTGTTCATCGGCCCGCCGCTCCTTGCAGTCGGGCTCAAGCTGGTACAGCTCTGGATCGCCCGCTCGCTCGACGAAACCGGACCCCCCGCCGCCTAGCAATGTCCCGGCGCGCCTCCCCCGCTCTCGCGCCCCTCGAAACGCTCCATGAAACGAAGCGCGGCAAGGTGCTGCCGCTGCCCCGGAGGCTCTCGCGCCTGTACGGACGCCTGCGCATGCCGCTCGCGCGTGCGCGGCCGCACGTCATCAGCAATTTCGTGACGACGCTGGACGGCGTCGTTTCGCTCAATGTGAAAGGACACGCGAGCGGCGGCGACATCAGCGGCTGGAGCAAGCAGGATCGCATGGTGATGGGCCTGCTGCGCGCGATCGCAGACGTGGTGATCGTCGGCGCGGGCACGCTCGCCGTCGACCGCAAACACGTCTGGACGGCCGAAGGCATTTTCCCCGGCCTCGCGGATGAATATCGCCGGCTGCGCGCAGCGCTCGGCAAGCGCGGGCCGCCGCTGCATGTGATCGTCAGCGGCAGCGGCCGGCTCGACCTGGGCCTGCGCGTGTTCGCATCCGGAGAGGTGCGGGCGCTGATCGTGACGACTGCCGCCGGCGCAAAAGAGTTGCGCAAGCAAAGAGCGCCCGATTCGGTCGAGGTCCGCGCGGTGCGAAGCACCGGCGCAATTCGCGCGCGCGCCATCCTCGGCGAGGTGAGCCGGGTGAGCGCCGGCAAGCTGATCCTCGTCGAGGGCGGCCCGCGATTGCTCGGCGACTTCTACGCGGAGCACTTGATCGACGAGCAGTTCCTGACCCTCTCGCCCCAGATCGCCGGCCGCGACGCCGGCGATCAGCGGTTCAGCCTGGTCATGGGAAAAGCGTTCGCGCCGTGCAGGCCGTTATGGGGAACTCTCTCCGACCTGAGGCGCGGCGGCAGCCACCTGTTCCTTCGTTACTCGTTCTCCTGAGTCGAAAGGAGCGCTTCGCAGCCGATGTGATAAATTGCGGCGATGGCCATGAACGCCGCGAAAATCGAGGGATTGGTCCGCGAGCTGCTGGCGGAAATCGGCGAGGATCCCCAGCGCGAAGGATTGGTGAAGACCCCGCAGCGGGTCGCAGCCGCCCTCGCCTTCCTCACTTCCGGCAGCCGCGCCGACGCATCCAAGCTGATCAACGGCGCGATCTTCACGCAAAAGACCAACAGCATGGTCATCGTGAAGAACATCGAGGTCTACAGCCTGTGCGAGCACCACATGCTGCCGTTCTTCGGGCGCTGCCACATCGGATACATCCCGAGCGGCAAGGTGTTCGGCGTCAGCAAGCTGGCGCGGCTGGTCGACATGTATGCGCGGCGCCTGCAGCTGCAGGAGCGGCTGACCGAGCAGATTTCCCACGCGATCATGGATTCGATCGACGCGGCAGGCGTAGGCGTGATGATCGAGGCCCGCCACCTGTGCATGATGATGCGCGGCGTGGAGAAGCAGAACTCCGTCATGATCACTTCATCGGTCGTTGGGACCTTCCGCGAATCCGCCGCGACGCGGGAAGAGTTTCTCGGCCTGATCGGGCAGCGCGGGGCGTAGGGGAAGGCACCCCGCAGCCGGGTACTCCTCTGCTGTCTCGCGTTCACCGCCTGCACCACGCGCTCGCGAGCCAGGGCTGCTGTTCGCGCGGCAGGCCTTCGGGCCGGTAGTAGTGCGCAAGCTCGGTGAAACCGGCTGCGGTCATGAAACGCCGCCAGGCTTCCAGATCGTGATACGCGCCGTAGCGCCCGCGGTTCCAGCCTTCCTCGTTGTCGCCGTGCGGGTTCGAGCTGAACAGCACGCCGCGCGGCTTGAGCGTCGCATGCAGCTCGCCCAGGACCCGGGGCAACTCCTGGCCGGGAACGTGAAACAGCACCGCGTTGGCGAACACGCCGTCGAAGCGCGCATCGGGCAGGTCGAGCGCGAACAGATCCTGCTGCCACACTTCGCAGCCGCTGTGCACGCGCGCCATGGCCGCGAAGCGCTCCGAGCCTTCCAGTCCGACCGCGACATGGCCGAGCCCGGCAAACGCCTTCAAGTCTCTCCCCGGCCCGCAGCCCAGGTCGAGGATGGCGAACGGCGGCGTGCCCTCGATGTATTTGAGGAGCGCCGCGATGTTCTGGCTGACATCGTGATCGCGCGTGCCCTTCCAGAAATCCCCGGCACGCTGGTCGTAGTGATCCAGGGTCCGGGCGGAGATGTCGTCCAGGTCCTGCCGCTTGAGCGTCATGTTCGAACGATTCTCCTCACGCGGCGCTCTCCCTCACCACCGTGGTGATGCGCCAGCGCGCGAATTCCGTCTCGAATTCCGGCAGCGCGAGGAATCCCATGCAGGGGAACGCGCCTTGCTCGGCGACGCCGCCTTGCGCGAGCTTGCGCGCGAGCAGAATCGCCGCCATGCAGGGAATTTCGGGGCCGTCCTGCGAGTCGGCCGTGAGGTGCCATTCGATGCGCGCGCGGCTTCCGTCGGGCCGCATGCCGGTGACGCTCACCAGCATGCCGCCGAGATCGCCGCCGAAGACGTCCATCCACGAGGCGATCCGGCCGAGCGGTCTCGCCCAGCGTTCGATCGGCAGGGCCATGCCCCGCCGGCGCAACAAGGCGGCGAGCCATAGCGCGAACTGCTGCGCGCCGACTTCGAGCGAGGCGCGGAACTCCATCGTCCGTACGCCGGGATAGCGCTTCGGAAAGAGCTCGAGATCCGGAACGTCGCAGGCGGCGGCCCAGCGCCCGCCCAGGCCGTAGAAGCGCAGGCGCTTCAGCTCCTGCCAGCCCCACGCGTCGCGCCATGCGCCACCGCTGCGCCACTTGAAGCGCCGCCCGGCGTAGCCGAGCACCGCCGCGATCGTCGCTTCGCCCCGCGGCGCGCGCTGTCCCGGCGCGATCGCGATCTGGATTTCCTCGATCTTCGGGAGGCGCGCGATCAGGCTGTCGACCACCGCGGAAGAAAGGGCGGGAACGCTGCTCGCGCCCGAGATGGCTATGCGCTGCGCCGCGCGCGCGGCCGGATGCACGTGTTGGGAAAAGCGCGCGACGAACTGCCGGCCGTCGGCGAGATCGAGGTAGTGAGATCCGGCCGCCATCGCGGCGAGCGCGACCCGGTAGTCCTGCGACTGGAACGGTCCGGCGCAATGGATCACCAGACCGGGGGCGAGGCGCTTCAGTGCCGCGGGGAAGTCGCGCGCGGAGTGATCCAGCTGCGCGTGCTGCAAGCCCGGATCCGGGAGATCGTCCCGCCCTGCGTCCGGATGGCGGCCCGCTGCGATGACCTCGATTCCCGGCGACCCGGCGAGCCCGCGGCAGACGCGGGCGCCGAAATTGCCGTAGCCGCCGATCACGACGACGCGCATGGGCCTTACCGGTTAAGAGCTGAGCGGGATTCTAACCTCTCGGCCTTGGCGCTCCTTCAGCACATCGGACGCCGTGCGCCGGATCAGCGCCAGCCCCGGTATCCGCCGCGGTACCCGCCCCGGCCGCCATAAATTCCAATCCCGATGGACGGACCATAGTAGACCGATGGACCGTAATAAGGCGCAGGCGTGTAGTACCCTGGCCCACCGTAGTAACCAGGACCGACCGGCACCGCAACGCATCCACCCAACATCCCCAAGGCAGACAATACGAGCACCACTCTGATCGATTTCATGATTATTTTCTCCTATGCACGATTATAGGAATCTGCGGCGGTGAAAGCTCCCGGGATTGAGTAACAATGTGCTACGCCGGATACACGTTCACCAGGCGCAGGAATATTCGGCCGGTTTCCTGTAGATTGCGCCCTCGCGTACAGACATCCGCGTCGAAAGAGTCCACCGTTGCCGCCATGACATCCGTGAGGAGGGCAAGAGCCCGCTTATGAAAATACCGAAGAGACTCGAACCGCTAGTCGAGGCCGGCCTCGTCGATGCGGTCGTGCGCCAGCTCATGAGCGGCAAGGAGGCCATGATCTTCGTGGTCCGCTGCGGGGAAGACGTCCGCTGCGCGAAGGTCTACAAGGAAGCCAACCTGCGCAGCTTCCGCCAGAGCGTGGATTACACCGAAGGCCGCAAGGTGAAAAACAGCCGCCGCGCCCGCGCCATGGAAAAAGGCAGCCGCTACGGGCGAAAGGCCAAGGAGGAAGCGTGGCAAAGCACCGAGGTGGACGCCTTGTACCGCCTCGCCGCCGCCGGCGTGCGCGTCCCTCGGGCATACGACTTCGTCGACGGCGTGCTGCTGATGGAGCTGGTGACCGACGCCGAGGGCGAACCCGCGCCGAGGCTGAACGACGTGGTGCTCACGCCGGAGCAGGCGCGCGAATTCCACGGCACGCTGATCCGGGAAGTCGTTCGAATGCTCTGCGCCGGAGTCGTCCACGGCGATCTGTCCGAATACAACGTGCTCGTCGGCAGCCGAGGTTCCGTAATTGAGCCGGTGATCATCGACCTGCCGCAGGCGGTCGACGCAGCCGGCAACGCCCACGCGAGCGGCATGCTCGCGCGGGACGTCGGCAACCTCACCCGCTACTTCGGCAGTTTTGCGCCCGAGCTCCTGGACACCGAGTACGGCAAGGAGATCTGGTCGCTCTACAAGAGCGGCAAGCTGTATCCCGCGATCGAGCTGACCGGGCGCCACGAGCGGATCGAAAAGCCGGTCGATGTGGGCGGCGTCATGCGCGAAGTGGACGACGCGCTCAAGGAAGAAGCGAAGCGGCAGCTGTACAGGATGGAGATGGGGCAGAAGTAGGAGCTGCTCTAGGCGCTGCGCCGTGCCGCGCTCGCGGCGCGCCAGCGCGCGTGGCCGTCCCTGCGGAGCTTGCACGCCGGGCATTCGCCGCAACCCGGCCCCCAGTCGTGCCGCTCCCGGCCGCCGAGGTAGCAGGTGTGCGTGTGCTCCATGACGATATCGATAAGCGGCTTGCCGCCGAGCTCCTCGGCCAGAGCGAATGTCGCCGCCTTGTCGATCCACATGAGCGGCGTCTCCAGCACGAATCGCCGGTCCATGCCGAGGCCGAGCGCCACCTGCAGCGCCTTGATCGTATCGTCGCGGCAGTCCGGGTAGCCGGAGAAATCGGTCTCGCACATTCCGCCCACGAGCGTGCGGATCCCCCGGCGGTAGGCAAGCGCCGCGGCGGCCGTGAAGAAAAGCAGGTTCCTTCCGGGAACGAAGGTGTTGGGCAGGCCCGATTCCGTCATCCTGATCTCGATGTCCTCGGTCATCGCGGTCGCGCCGAGCGAAGCGATGACTCCCAGCTCGAGCACGTGATCCTCGCCGAGCTTCCTGCCCCACGCGGGAAAGCGCCTGCGCAGCTCCGCGAGGATCACCGGGCGGCAGTCGAGCTCCACCGCGTGGCGCTGGCCGTAGCGAAAGCCGACGGTCTCGACGCGCGCGAAATTCGCGAGCGCCCACGCAAGGCAGGTGGTCGAATCCTGGCCACCGGAGAAAAGCACCAGAGCCTGCTCGCGCATGTTGCCTACTTCGCCCTCTTGTAGAGATTCGACGCGGAGCCGCGGCCCCCGGCCACGTTCGGATTGGTGTTTACAAACTCCCCGGCGGTGAGCTTGTCGATGGTGCGCACCTGCGCCTCGCCTTCCCAGTTCGGGAAGGAGCTCGACACGATCCTGTAGGTGACCGTCTTCTTCTCCTCGTCGACCGTGTAGGTGCCGAACACCGAGAGGCTGCGGCGCATGATCGCCTGGTACTCCTCGGGCGTTCCGGTCAGGCGGTTGTTGGATGCGATCTTCGGCACGTCGCTCGCCACGTGGACCTGGGCGAAGCGGCCGTCGGGCGTGAAGATGAGGATGCCCTTCGGCCTCTCACCGAACGGATACGACTTCTTGCCGTCCGGCGCAGTGACCTCGGCGACCACGAAATCCCAGGTGCCGACGATCCGGTCCTTGAGGCTCTGCGCCGCGGCCGTGCCCGAGAGCGCGAGCGCAAGAGCGGCCAACGAAATCTCCTTCGTCTTCATGAGGCCCTCCGGTTGAGCACGGCAGTTTCCTTGCGTTCGCTCCGGATTGCAAGACTTGCATCTCAGGCTACAATCGGCAGGTTTTTCCCACCCTACGAGCCCATGCCCGACACCGCAAGCCAACCCGCCTCCGCGGCGGCCCCCTCCCGCGCCGAGTGGCACGTCGACCCGGCGCTGCCGCGCGCGCTCGCGCGCGTCCTCGCGCTGGAGGATTTCGAGGAGCCTGCGCGCCGCTACCTGCCGCGGCCGATGTTCGGCTACGTCTCGGGCGGCGCGGAGACCAACGCGTCGCTTCGCGCGAACCGCGCCGCGTTCGACGAGATCGAGTTCCTGCCGCGCGTGCTGGTGGATGTCTCCGGGCGCACGGCCAAGACCGCGCTCTTCGGCCGCGGCTACGACGCGCCCTTCGGGGTCGCGCCCATGGGCGGCACTTCGATGGCTGCGTTCCGGGGCGACGTCGTTCTCGCGCGCGCTGCGGCAGCGGCCAACATCCCGATGATCATGAGCGGCGCGTCGCTCTCGCGCCTGGAAGACGTGCGCGCGGCCGGCGGCACCGCCTGGTTCCAGGCCTACCTTCCCGGCGAGACCGGGCCGATCACGCGCCTGGTCGAGCGCGTCGCGCGCTCGGGCTTCGATACGCTCGTCCTCACCGTCGACGTCCCGGTGAGCGCGAACCGCGAGAACAACGTGAGGAGCGGCTTCAGCCGGCCGCTGCGGCCGACTGCGCGCCTCGCGTGGGAGAGCGCGCTGCGCCCGCGCTGGTTTTTCGGAATGTTCCTGCGAACGCTGCTCGTCGACGGAATGCCGCACTTCGAGAACATGGGCGCTCGCATCCCGCTCATCACGCGCGCCTCGCGCGGAGACGGGGAGCGCGACCGCCTCGCGTGGACGCACCTCGAGCTGATGCGCAGGCTGTGGAAGGGGCGCCTGGTGCTGAAGGGGGTGCTCGATCCCCAGGACGCGCGAATCGCCCGCGAGAGCGGCGTCGACGGCGTCATCGTGTCGAACCACGGCGGGCGGCAGCTGGACGGCGCCGCGGCGCCTTTGCGCGCGCTCCCCGCGGTTGTCGCGCAGGCGGGCGGCATGACGGTGATGATGGACGGCGGAATCCGCCGCGGCACCGATGTGTTGAAGGCGCTCGCACTCGGCGCGCAGTTCGTCTTCATCGGCCGTCCGTTTCTCTACGCGGCCGCGATCGCCGGGGAAGCCGGCGTGCGCCACGGCGTCGGGCTCCTGCGCGACGAGATCGAGCGCGACATGGCGCTCCTGGGGATCACCACGCTCGCGGAGATGACGCGCGAGCGGGTCAGAGCGCGGGCGCAGCCGTGATTGCCGCGAGGGACGAATCTCAACCGCCAGCGACAGCGAGCGGCTTGACGATCATCAGCCAGTAGATCGCAATCACAGCCGCAAACGCAGGAACGCCGAGCGCAAACCACCGCTTGAACCAGGCATGGAACCACGCAGGCAGCGCGTCCATCGAGGCCGCCTGCTTCGACTCGCGACTCAATCGGGCCTGGATGTGGAGAACCGGAAGCCAACAGGCGCCCGCGAGCAGAAAGAGCGCCCACACGGCGATCGACCACGCGCTCACGGGCGGCCACCCAAGGTAGTTCATGAGCACGACTCCGCTCACCGCCTGAAACGCAACCGCCGGCGCGGTCAGGCAGGCGTCCGCGATGACGGTGAGCCGCAGCACCGAGCGAAGTGTGCCGATGTCGCGGGAGCGCATCGCGCCGCGGTAGCCGAACCAGGTAAAGAACGCGATTCCGAAACCGGTGCCGAAGATGATCGCCGCGCTCAGGATGTGCGCGGTCTTCCAGAAGGCGAACGCTGTCATGCTGCTGGTCGAACTATCGTCCCTTCAGCCTGTCGCGCCAATACTCCGGCCGTCGATGCGTATGCGCCACCGCAACCACCAGAACGCCGGTTTCGTCTGCCTGATAGATCAAACCGTAAGGGAATCGGCGGAGCCGGCAGCGGCGAACGTTCTCGCCTAGTGGATGCCAAGCGTCGGGAAACTGCCGGATCCGTTCGATTGCCGCGACGGCTTCCAGCAGAAACGCGTCGCCCAGGCCAGCCACCTGATTGTTGTAATACGAAACCGCTTCGTCGCGTTCCTTCTCGGCGACTTCG
>DATHJM010000316.1:0-2708 GCA_035489775.1 Burkholderiales bacterium | reverse complement strand
CGACCACGTGGGCCGCGGCGAGCGCGACACGATTGAACGCTTTCTTTCCGGCCGTGCCGAAATCGCGCGGCGCGCTCAGGCGGAACTCTTCGAGCTCCCCGGCTGCGGAAGGCAGCTTGATACGCACCGTCAACTTTTCAGGCGCATTCATGCCCGCTTTACAATTTCAACCCGGGAACGTCGACCCAGCGTCGCGATCGCCACGATTTCAGGGCGCAGTCGACCAGTTGCAGCCCCTTCGCACCCTCCAGCAGGTTCCATCTGAACGGCGCACCTTCGCATACGTGTCGGATGAAGAGCTCCCATTCGGCCTTGAACGCATTGTCGTAGGGCTTGTCGTCCGGAACCTCCTTCCAGTCCGCGCCAAAATCGTGGGTTTGACGCTCGTCCGGGTTCCATACCGGCCGTGGCGTTTCGGCAAGCGACTGGGTAAAGCAGCGCGTCAGGCCCGCCACGGCCGAACCACGCGTACCGTCAACCTGGAACGTCACCAGATCGTCGCGGCGCACGCGCACGCACCAGGAACTGTTGAAATGCGCAACGACGCCGCCCGCGAGCCGAAAAGTCGCGTACGCGGCGTCGTCTGCGGTCGCCGTGTACTTGTTGCCGTTTTCGTCCCAGCGCGTCGCGATGTGCTGCGCACCGAGGCAGCAAACGCTCTTCACTTCTCCGAACAGGTTGTCGAGCACGTAGCGCCAGTGGCACAGCATATCGAGGGTGATTCCGCCGCCGTCCTTCCTGCGGTAATTCCAGGAGGGCCGCTGCGCGGCCTGCTCATCGCCCTGGAACACCCAGTAGCCGAACTCGCCCCGGACCGAGAGTATCCTGCCGAAGAAACCGGCGTCACGCAGCGCCTTGATCTTCAAGAGCCCCGGCAGCCACAGCTTGTCCTGGACGACGCCATGCCTGACTCCCGCCTTTTTGGCCGACCGGTACAGGTCGAGCGCTTGCGCGAGCGAGGTCGCGACGGGTTTTTCGCAGTAGATGTGTTTCTTCGCGGCGAGGGCTTTCTTGAGCAGGGCCGGACGGAGCTTGGTCGACGCAGCATCGAAAAAAACCGCGTCGTCGGGGTTCCTGAGCGCCTTTTCAAGGTCGGTAGACCAGCGCTCGACACCGTGCTCGGCGGCGAGCTTCTTCAGCTTCTCGGCGTTGCGCCCGACCAGGATCGGGTCGGGGATCACCCGCGTGCCGTCGGCAAGCCGCACCCCGCCCGCCTTGCGGATGGCCATGACGGAGCGCGCCAGGTGCTGGTTCATCCCCATGCGGCCCGTTACCCCGTTCATGATGATGCCGAGTCTTTGCTCAGCCATCGCTTCTGTCCCCGATTATCCCTTCCGGTGCTCCCCGACTCGAACGATCTTCATGGTGTTGGTTCCGCCGGCCTTGCCGATCGGCTCGCCGATGGTGAGCACAATGAGGTCTCCCTTCTGCACCACGCCGTTCCTAACCAGGACGTTTTCGGCCTCCTCCAGCAGTTCCTCGCGGTCGTCACCGACGTACTTCACCATCAGGGGATAGGTGTCGCGAAACAGCGCGCAACGATAGCGGGTCGTGGTCTGCGAAGTGAGGGCGTAAATCGGCACGCCGCAGTTGATGCGCGACATCCACAGCGCGGTCGACCCTGATTCTGTGAGCGCCGCAATCGCTTTGACCTTGAGATGATAGGCGGTGAAAAGCGCCGCCATGGCGATCGACTGGTCCACTCGGGTAAAGACGCGATCGAGAAAGTCGCGGTCGAGCGTCACCTGGGCCGAGTCCTCCGCGACCGCGCAGATGCGGCTCATGGAGGCGACGGTCTCGACCGGGTACTTGCCGCTTGCGGTTTCCGCGGACAACATCACCGCGTCGGTCCCATCCAGCACGGCATTGGCGACGTCCGACACTTCGGCGCGCGTGGGTACCGGGCTCGAAATCATCGACTCCATCATCTGCGTGGCGGTGATGGTGAGCTTGTTCTGCTCGCGCGCAAGGCGAATCATTCGTTTTTGCAGCGCCGGGACCGAGGCATCGCCGACTTCGACCGCCAGATCCCCGCGCGCCACCATGATGCCCTCGCAGGCCGACATGATATCGGTGAGCGCTTTCGGTTCGACGGCTTCGGCGCGCTCGATCTTGGCTATGAGGAAGGCCTCGCCGCCCGCGGCGCGCAAAAGCTGCCTCGCCATGTACATGTCGGCGTTCGACTTGGGGAAGGAAACGGCGAGGAAATCCACCTTGATTTTCGCCGCGGTGCGGATGTCCTCCATGTCCTTGGGCGGGAGCGCGGCAGCGGTAAGGCCGCCTCCGAGGCGGTTGATCCCCTTGTTGTTGGAGAGCACTCCCCCGTGGCGGACGCGGCAGTGCACTTCGTTGCCTACGACCTTTTCGACTTCGAACTCGATTTTGCCGTCGTCGAGAAGGAGCACGTCGCCGGGCCGCACGTCGCGCGGCAGCTCCTTGTAGTCGAGGCCGACGCGGCCGTCTTCTCCGAGCTCGCAGTCGGCATCGAGCACGAAGGCATCCCCCGGATTCAGGATGACCTTGCCGTCCTTGAACCTGCCGATCCGGATCTTGGGACCTTGCAGGTCGCCCATGATGCCGACCGTACGCCCGGTTTTGCGGCAAGCCTCGCGCACCAATTCCGCGCGCCGCTCGTGGTCCCCGGCGGTGCCGTGCGAGAAATTCAAGCGCACGACGTCCACTCCTGCCAGGAACATCCGCTCGAGCGT
>DATHJM010000315.1:0-12674 GCA_035489775.1 Burkholderiales bacterium | reverse complement strand
ATGCGATCAAGGCGCGCGATGTCGTCATTTTCTCGCCGCATCCACGCTCGAAGAAGACCTCGTTCGAGACCGTGCGCCTGATGCGCGAGGCGCTCGAGCGCGAAGGCGCGCCGGCCGACATCCTGCAATGCCTGACGAAGGTCAACATTCCGATGTCGCAGGCGCTCATGGCGCGCGCGGACCTGATCATCGCCACCGGAGGGCAGCCGATGGTGCGCGCCGCCTACAGCTCGGGCACACCGGCGTATGGCGTGGGCGCGGGCAACTCGACGATGCTCATCGACGAGACGGCCAACATCGAAGAGGCCGCACGCAACACCCAGCTGAGCAAGACCTCCGATTTCGGATCGGGCTGCTCGGCCGACGGCAACCTCGTCATCGAGACGGGCATCTTCGATCGCATGCTCGCGCAGCTGCAAAGCGAAGGGGGCTACCTCGCTTCCAGCGCCGAGAAGGCGGCGCTGCGCCGCGTCATGTGGGACGACGAAAACCACCGTCTCCCCGATACTGTCGCGATCGCGCCGCAAAAGCTCGCCGCCGCGGCGGGTTTCAGCATTCCCGCCGATCGCAAGTTCATCATCGTACAAGGCGACGGCATCGGGAAGGAATATCCGTTCTCCGGAGAAAAGCTCACGACGCTGCTCGCCGTTTACCGATACGAAGGCTTCGACCAGGCGCTGGAGATAATGCGCGCCATCTACGAGGTCGGCGGCAAAGGCCACTCCTGCGGCATCTATTCGTTCGACCAGAATCACATCCACCGGCTCGCGCTGGCGGCACCGGTGAGCCGGATCATGGTGCGCCAACCGCAGTCTAAGGCCAACGCCGGCGCGTTCAACAACGGCATGCCCATGACTTCGAGTCTGGGCTGCGGCACCTGGGGCGGCAATGTCGTTTCAGAGAACGTGCATCTCAAGCACTACCTCAACACGACCTGGGTGTCGGTGCCGATCAAGGAAGACAAGCCGTCGGATGCGGAGTTGTTCGGCGAGTTCTACGACCCGGCGTTCGAAGCCGACGAGCCAGCGTTGGCAGCTCCCTGAAAAATGACGACGGCGAAGACCTCCGAAGAGCGGCTAGCCGAGGTTTCCAATTGGTGGACCACCGGTATCATCGACATCCACCCGGGCAAGATCGCGATGCGTGGGTATCCGATCGAGGAGCTGATCGGCAATGTCCGCTTCCCGGAGATGGTCTGGCTGCTGCTGCGCGGAGAGTTGCCTGAGCGGGAGCAAAGCGAGCTGCTCGAGGCCGCGATGGTGGCCTCGGTCGATCACGGGCCCCACGCCCCTTCCATCTCCGTCTCGCGGATGGCGGTGACCTGCGGACTGCCCGTGAACGGCGCGATGGCCTCCGCGATCAACGTCCTGGACGACATCCACGGCGGCCCGGGACAGCAGTGCATGGAGCTCTACCGCGAAATCGCCGCCGAGGCGGGCGAGGACGCCGATCCCGATCGGGCGGTCGGCGCGGTCCTTGCGCGCTGGCGCGCGGCCGGAACGAAATTCTTCCCGGGATTCGGACATCGTTTCCATCCGCTCGACCCGCGCACGCCGCGCCTGTTCGCGCTGCTCGACGTGGCACAAGCAGCGGGTGTGGTCTTGGGTCGGTTCGCGCGCATCGGGCGCTCGGTCGAGGCGGCGCTCGGAAAGGGCAAGGCGCGTCCCGTCCCGATGAACATCGACGGCGCGAGCGCCGTGATCTACAGCGAGCTCGGGTTCGAGCCCGAGCTCGGCAGGGGAATCTTCATCCTGGCGCGCGCGGTCGGCATCCTCGCCCACGCGTGGGAGCAAAAACAGCAGGGCGGCCGGATCAAGGGTCCGATGCCGCCCAGCATTCCCTATCGCTACAATGGAGCGGCGCGCCGAGCCGTGCCCGATCGAAGGAGAAACACATGAAAGAGCTCATATCCCGTCAGCTGGTGAAGTACCTGGAAGGCCGCGGCGTCGAGCACGTGTTCGGTCTGTGCGGCCACACCAACATCGCCGTGCTCGCGGAGATGGAGAAGAGCCGGATCAAGTTCGTCAACGTGCGCCACGAGCAGATCGCCGCCCACATGGCCGACGGCTATGCGCGGGCGAAAAAGCAGACCGCGGTCGTGCTCTCGCACCTCGGGCCGGGCCTCACCAACGCTGCGACCGGCGTGGCGAACGCCGCGCTCGACTCGATACCGATGGTCGTGATCGCCGGAGACGTGCCGACGCATTACCACGGCAAGCATCCGCACCAGGAAGTCAACCTGCACGCCGACGCGTCGCAGTTCGAGATCTACCGGCCGTTCGTGAAGCGCGCCTGGCGCGTGGACCAGCCCCACCTTTTCCCCGAGATCCTGGGAAAGGCCTTCGCGCTGGCGGAGAGCGGCCGGCAGGGGCCGGTGCTGATCGATGTGCCGATGGATATTTTCTCCAAGGAGGTGGACGTCGAGCTGTTCGAGCGCCTGCGCCTGAACACGAAGACGCTGCGCAAGCCTGCGCTCGACGAGGACACGGCCACCGAGATCGTGCGCAAGCTCGTCGCTGCGAACCGGCCCGTGCTCTACGTCGGCGGCGGCGTCATGCTGGCCGACGCGACCGCGGAGCTGCGCGAATTCGTCGACCACCTGCAGATCCCGGTGGCGCACACCCTGATGGGCAAGGGAGCGCTGCCCGACGACCACCCATTCGTGCTGGGGATGACGGGCTTCTGGGGAACCCGGTTCATCAACGAGCAGTGCCGCGCGGCGGACTGGATCCTCGGACTGGGGACGCGCTTCTCCGAAGCCGACTGCAGCTCCTGGGAACCCGAGTACACGTTCAATTTCCCGCCGACGCGCCTCATGCAGATCGACATCGACGCGGCCGAGATCGGCCGCAACTATCCGGTCGAGATCGGCGCCGTCGCCGACCTGAAGCAGGCGCTGACGGTGCTGAACCGCGCCGCGCGCCGTCTCCTTCCCGACGGGATCAAGCGTCCTGAGCGCGAGGGGGAAATCGCGGCCGCACGCGCGCTTTTTCTCGCTGGCAACCGCGGGCATGCGCAGAGCAACGCCTACCCCATGCGGCCCGAGCGTATCCTCGCCGACGTTCGCGAGGCGCTGCCGCGGGATGCGTTCATCACGACCGACGTCGGCTGGAACAAGAACGGTGTTGGCCAGCAGTTTCCGATCTACGAGCCGGGCACCATCTTCACGCCGGGCGGCTACGCCACGATGGGCTTCGGCGCGCCGGCGGCGCTGGGCGCGAAGCTCGCGCGGCCCGAGCGCGCGGTCGTCGCGCTCGTCGGCGACGGCGGCTTCGGCCAGAACCCGGCTCTGCTCGCCACCGCTTTCGAGCAGAACATCGCGGTGGTCTGGGTCATCATGAACAACTACGCTTTCGGCACCATCGCCGGTCTGGAGAAGGCCCACTTCGGCACAACCTTCGGCACGGTCTTCGAGAAGGACGGCAAACCCTGGTCGCCCGACTACGCCGCCATCGCGAAGGCCTACGGCATCGAGGGCGTGAAGATCGGCGCCGCCGCCGAGTTCAAGCCCGCGCTCGAGCGCGCGCTCAGGTCCAAGCGGCCGGTGGTGATCGACGTCGTGATGCAGAACGAGCCGGTTCCGACCGCCGGCCACTGGAACATCATGGACATCTATTCCCCCGGCAGGAAAGTGCACCACGCGAGCACGACGGTGACGGCGAAGTGAAACACGAATTCTCCCTCGCCCACCTGACCGCGCTGTCCCTGTCTCCGCCGCGGCTGGTCGAGGTGGCCGCCCGCGCCGGCTACCGGTACGTGGGATTGCGCCTGAACCGCGTCACGCCCAGCGAGCCGCTCTATGCGCTCGCTGACGATCGCGCGTTAATGGCGGAAACGAAAGCGCGGCTGGCCGACAGCGGCGTCGCCGTGCTGGACATCGAGCTCGCACGTATGGGTCCCGACAACGATGCGCGGAGCTATGCGCCCATCCTCGAGGCGGGGGCCGAGCTTGGAGCGACTCATGTTCTCACCCAGCTGCCCGATCCGGACCGCGATCGCGCCGTGGAACGCTTCGCGGCGATGTGCGATCTCGCCCGGCCCCTTGGGCTGGGCGTCGATCTCGAGTTCGTATCGTGGACGGAGACTCCGGACCTGGATACGGCTGCAAAGGTGCTTCGCGCGGTGAACCGGAGCAATGCCGGCATCCTGGTCGACACGCTGCATTTCGCGCGCTCCGGCTCCAGCCTGGAGGCGCTTAGGAAGCTGCCCCGAGAGTGGTTCCGCTACGCGCAGGTCTGCGACGCGCCGGCGCAAGCGCCGAAGACCCGGGATGAGGTGATCCACGCCGCGCGCTTCGAGCGACTGTTCCCAGGGGAAGGCGGCCTCGGCGTCCGCGAAGTCCTCGCCTGCCTCCCGGCGGGCATTCCCTACGCGCTGGAGATCCCCCGGGTTTCGCTTTCGCGGCTCATTGGCGCGGAGGAATATATCCGCTTGGCGCTAGTGGCGGCGCAGAAATACCTCGATGCGCCCGAGGAAGTCATCGAATCGGCACGAAACTGAAACAGAGGCGAATTAGTCACATATATAGTTCATAGGAGGAGGTTGACATGGATTTCAAGATCGATCGTCGTTCGGCGCTCAAGGCAGGCGCCGCTCTTGCTGCTGCCTACGTGCTGCCTGCCGGAGCGCAGGCCAAGCCCACCATCCGCTTCGCAGCGGTGTTCTCCGACAAGGACATTCGTGCGGGGATGATCCAGATGTTCGCGAAAGAGGTCGAGGGCGATTTCAAAGTGGAGCCCTTCTACAACGGGACCTTGTTCAAGCAGGGCACGGAGCTGGTCGCCCTGCAGCGCGACAACCTGGAGATGGGCAATATCGCGCCGCAGGATATTTCCAAGCAGATCCCGGCGTGGTCGATCCTGACGTCGGCGTATCTTTTTCGCGACGCCAACCATCTGAACGCCTTCTTCGCGAGCGACCTGGGCGCGCAGATGAAGAAGATGGTCGAGGACCAGACCAAAATCAAGATCCTCGGGCCGACGTTCTTCGGCACGCGGCAGGTCGGCCTGAAACCCAAGAAGAAAATCAACACCCCTGCCGACATGGCCGGCGTCAAGCTCAGGATGCCGCCCGGAGATGCCTGGCAACTCCTTGGCCGCTCGATTGGCGCGAATCCCACGCCCATGGCTTACGCCGAGGTCTATACGGGGCTGCAGACCGGAGCGATCGACGGCCAGGACAACCCGCTGCCCAACGTGCAGAACATGAAGTTCTACGAGGTGATGTCGCAGATCGTGCTGACCTCGCACCTCGTCGGATACGACTTGCTCAGCGTCAACCTGAAAACCTGGCAGAGCATGTCGCCCGCCAAGCAGAAAGCCTTCCAGGCCGCGGCCGACAAGGCGATCGCCTGGAGCGCGGCCGAGCACCTGAAGCGCGAAGCGGAGCTGGCCGATGGCTTCAGGAAGCAGGGTCTCGAAGTCTACGCCCCGAACGTCAACGCCTTCCGCGCCTATGCGCAGAAGACATACCTCGATTCGGACGAGGCGAAGGACTGGCCGAAAGGGATGCTCGAGAAGATCAACGCCCTGAAGTAACTCCCGTATGCCCGCCGGTCGCGCCCGCGGCCGGCGGCCTGCAGGTCCTGGGGAAGCAAAACAATGAATCCGTTCTTCGGCAAAGCCGGAGCCTGGCTGCTGCGCCGCGCGGAGAATTTCGCCGCCGGCCTGCTCGCCGCCATGTTCGTCGCTTTCATGGTGCAGATCGTTTTCCGGTATCTGTT
Source organism: Burkholderiales bacterium (assembly GCA_035489775.1). Lineage (GTDB taxonomy): Bacteria > Pseudomonadota > Gammaproteobacteria > Burkholderiales > SG8-39 > VBDM01. Next base: position 6,952 of record DATHJM010000315.1, on the reverse strand, counting down.
CAACTTCCCGGTCGGCTGGACCTCCGAGCTGAGCGTGATCACCTGGCTGTGGCTGGTGCTCTGGGGCGCCGCCTTCGTCCTCAAGGAACGCGAGGAAATCCGCTTCGACCTCGTCTATTCGGCGGTGGGCCGCCGCACGCGTGTCGCCATGGGAATCATCGCCGGGATCTCGATCGTGATCCTGTACGCCGCCTCGCTTCCGGCTACGATCAAGTACGTCGCTTTCATGAAGGTTGAACACTCGTCCTATCTCAAGATCCGCTTCGACATCCTGTTCTCGATCTATGTGATCTTCCTCGTTGCAGTCACTGCCCGTTACCTCTGGCTCCTGTCGCATCTGCTGCGCGGCGAGGATCCCGAACCCCTCGATGCGACCAAGGTCAGCTCCGGCCTATGAACTTCACCAGCCCCTTCTCGCTCACCGTCATGGCGATCCTCGCCCTCACCCTGCTCGGGCTGCCGATCGGGCACGCGATGATCGGCGGATCGATTCTCTATCTTTTCATGACCGGCCTCGACGTCGGGACCGCCGCCGAGCAGCTCTCCAACGGCATGTACAGCAGCTTCGTGCTGCTGGCCATTCCGCTGTTCATCCTCGCCGCCGAGTTCATGACCATCGGCAGCATCACGGAACGGCTGCTGAGCTTCTGCAACGCATTCGTCGGGCGCTACCGCGGCGGCCTCGCCCAGGTGAACGTCGTGCAAAGCATCATCTTCTCCAGCATGTCGGGCTCCGCCCTCGCGGACGCCGCGAGCTCGGGCAAGCTGATGCAGAAAATGATGACGCAGGACGGCAAATACCCGGCGGCGTATGCCGCCGCCCTTACGGCGGTGTCCTCGGTCATCGCGCCCATCATCCCGCCCTCGATCCCGCTGGTGATCTACGCCCTGGTCTCCGATACGTCCGTCGGCTACCTGTTCCTCGCCGGCGTCATCCCGGGCCTGCTCCTCGGCATCGCGCAGATGCTCCTGATCGCGTTCACCTCCCGGCGAAGAAATTTCCCGGTCGAGAAACCGGTCCCGCTGCGCGACATTCCGCGCATCAGTTGGGAAGCCATGCCCGCGCTGATGATGCCGGTGGTCCTTCTCGGCTGCCTCTACTCCGGGATCACCACGCCCACTGAAGCCGCCGCTCTCGCCGCCCTCTACGCGCTGCTGGTTTCCGCTTTCCTCTATCGCGGCGTCACCTGGGGCGGCGTCTACAAATCGCTGGTGAACAGCGCGCGCGTCACGATATCGATCGGCATGCTGATCGCCGCCGCGATGGCCTTCAACTACGTCATCACGGTCGAGAACATTCCCAAGACGCTCGCCATCATGCTGAAGGGGTACGAGCTCACGCCGTTTACCTTCCTCCTGCTCGCGAACCTCATCCTCCTGGTCCTCGGCTGCTTCCTGGAAGGAACCACGATTCTGCTGATCATCGTCCCGGTTCTCCTCCCCACCGCGCAGGCGCTGGGCGTCGACCCGGTGCATTTCGGTGTGGTCGCGGTCGTCAACATCATGATCGGCCTGTGCACCCCGCCTTACGGCCTGCTGCTTTTCATGATGGTCAAGATCGCGGAGGTGCCTCTCAAGGACATCGTGCGCGAGGCGATGCCATTTCTTGCCGTCATGATCGGCGCGCTTGCGCTGATTACTTTCATACCGGGGCTCGCGCTTTTTCTGCCCCGGCTTATGGGTTACCAGGGCTGAGATGGAGAAGAGCAAGTTCCTGGTCGGCCTCATCGGCGAGGGGATTCAGGAATCCCTCTCTCCCGCTCTGCACGAGGAGGAAGCCCGGTGCCAGGGACTCACTCTGCATTATCAGCTGATCGATCTCGCCCAAGAAGGGCGCGGCGTTGCCGATCTGCCGCGGCTGATCGACTCGGCCGAAGCGGCGGGCTTCGACGGCCTCAACATCACGCATCCGTGCAAGCAGGCTGCGCTGCCCCTGCTGGCCGAGCTCTCCGAAGAGGCACGCGCCATCGGCGCCGTCAACACGGTGATCTTCCGTGAAGGCGGGAGCAAAGGTTTCAACACCGATTGCTCGGGCTTCGCCGTGTCTTTCCGGCAGAAGCTGGGCGTTGCGCCGAGGCGGCGCGTGGTGCTCCTCGGCGCGGGAGGGGCCGGGGCGGCCATCGCACACGCCATGATGGGCTTGGGCGTGGAGCAACTATTCATCGTCGACCGGGACCATGAGCGCGCCGAAGTGCTGGCGCGCAGAGTCGCGGGAAACCACCCCGACCGGGTGGTCGCATCTGCCGATGACATTGCACCGGCGGCGAAACGGGCGGACGGCCTGATCCACGCCACTCCGATGGGAATGGCAGCTTATCCCGGTTTGCCGTTGGATCCGTCCTTGCTGCGGCCGGAAATGTGGGTCGCGGAGATCGTCTACTTCCCGCTGGAGACCGAACTTCTGCGCGCCGCCCGAAAGCGCGGCTGCCGAACCCTCGATGGCGGCGGGATGGCGGTCTGGCAGGCCGTGGGGGCCTTCGAGCATTTCACGGGCATCAAGCCCGATGCGGCGCGCATGGAGGCCCATTTCCTGAAAATGGTTTCGCGCGTCGGCAGCGCCGATACGCGGATTCCGGGTTGATCAACGCGTGATGGTCCACGGATAGACAGGGCATGTACGGCGAGAATCCGGAGGAGCGGTGATGGGGCTTCTTGGCAACGCGGCAGTGGCGATGTGGTGGAATGTCGCACCCGAAGCTCAGTCGGAGTTCGAGGACTGGCACTCTCGCGAGCATATGCCGGAAAGACTTCGGATCCCGGGTTTCTTGCGCGGGACGCGCTGGACGTCACCGTCCGGCGAAGGGGACTATTTTGTGATCTACGAGCTGGCAGAGTACGAGACGCTCACTTCGAAACACTACCTTGACCGGCTGAACAACCCGACGCCGTGGTCCACCAAGATGATGCCGCAGCACCGCAATATGACCAGAAGCCAGTGCCGGGTCCTGTGCAGCCACGGTGGTGGCGCGGCGCACACCTTGCTGACGCTTCGGTTTTCGCCGGTCCCGGGGCAGGCGAACCGCTTGAGAGAGCGGCTTTCACGAGATGTCTTGCCGGCGCTTGCGGCGCGGGCCGGCCTGATCGGGGCTCACTTGTTGCAAACTCAAACGCCGACAGGCCAAGCAGCGACCGCCGAGCAGAAGATCCGCGGCGGAGACGCAGTGGCCGATTGGATATTGCTGGCCGGTGGCTACGATTCGAAAGCCGTGGCGGCGCTCTTGGACGACGAACTCCAGGAGCAAACGCTTGCGAGACACGGAGCGTGCCATGAGCGAATTGCAGGCATTTACCGGTTGTCGTTCTCATTGACCAACAAGGATCTCCCTTCGACGAGCGCCCGGTGCGACTCCCAGCCGCCGTCGATCGGCAAATTCGTCTCCCGGCCCGCCACGCGGCGACTGCCGAAGGCCGCCGACGGCAAGAAGGAGGCGCGGGGTTCGCGAACCATGCAGGAGCCTCTGAGCAGGGCGCAGCTTCGAGTGCTCGGCCTGCTGAACCGCGGTTTGACCAACCAGGAAATCGCCAAAGAACTCGAGATCGGGGTCGGGACGATCCGGTGGCACTTGAATAACATTTTCGGCAAGTTGCAGGTACGCAACAGGACGGAGGCTATCGTTCGAGCCCGGGAACTGAGCCTCGTGTAGCGAGCATCCTGCCTGCCTTTTGTTAGGTGACGCCGCGCCATGCGGGAGCGTAACTTGCGTAATAGACAACTCGAGCCCCTTCGTTCGCGTATCGGGGCCGCCCTTGCGAAAAGCGGTACAAAGAGGGAGGTGGGCACAGTGGCTGATCGCGTTGCCATCCTTGCGATCCCCGCGGAAAGTGCGAATGGTGCAACCGAAGCCCCGTTGTTGCAGGAGGAGCTGGAGCGCGCTCAGCGAGTAGCCGGCGGGCAGATCGGCGCTCAGGATCTCGACTGGCTCAGCAAAGGTTTCAGCGCCTTCCTGGCGAACGGCGGCGCGCTCCCGCTCGAGCGCTGCTTGCGCCTGCCCGGGAGGGACGGCGCCTTGCGCCGCGAATGCCGTGACTACTGGCTGCGCAGCGCCTGGAAAATGACAGGTGGCGATCCCTCGCCCTGGTGTCGATCCGAGATGCTGGCCGTGGAGGTCCGCAACTTCGCCGCAAGGCAATGGGTAAGATGGCGCACGCTTCAGTCCGTACCGCCCGAGGCGTCGGAATTGGAAACCGCCTTGTTCCACGCCTTCCGCGCGTATGAGCGGATTCCCGTGACCGCAATGCAACTGCACAACATCGCTCATCACCGCCGGCATTCTTGAAGTTCGCCTGGCGCCCCAGCCGCTGTCCGTACATCGATTGCACGACGTTTCCCAAAGCAGACACCATCGTTTGCTCGCGCTGGCGAACGAGGCTCAGGCGCGCAAGGCGGATCTCGGCGACCTGCTGGCGCGCGAGGAAGGCAAGACGCTCCCCGAGGCGATCGGCGAGGTGACGCGCGCCGGCAACATCTTCAAGTTCTTCGCGGGAGAAGCGCTGCGCATTCCGGGCGAGGTCGTACCCTCGGTGTGTCCCGGTATCGGCGTAGAATTCACGCGCGAGCCGGTGGGGGTGGTTCGATCATCACACCCTGGAATTTTCCCATCGCTATTCCAGCGTGGAAGATCGCGCCGGCGCTTTACTGCGGCAACGCGGCCGTCTTCGAGCTGCCCTACTTACAAAGGAAATGCGTTTCATGTTCGCATCTCTCTCGGTTCGCAAGCGCCGCTGTAGGTTTGCTCGTAGAAATGCTTGTGTCTGGCCTCATCGGAGAATGCGTCGTTCAAGCGTGGCGCCAGACGGGAAAAACGCGCCATGGGAATAGGTAAGCGTAGCAAAGCCAAGGGCCCCGAAGATCCAGTTAGGGCGTTGCGGCAGGCTGAGGAGCGCCTGCGAACCATGCTTGAACTTTCGTCCGACTGGTATTGGGAACAGGACGAGAACTGTCTTTTTACCCAGGCGACAGGGACGAGCACGGAACAAACGGGAGTCATAACGCAGCAGTACGTCGGCACGGCGCGTTGGGACCACGGCGGGATTCCGGTCGGCGACGACGGTAGTTGGGACAAGCATAAAGCCGTGCTCAAGGCGAGACAGCCATTTGCCAATTTTATCTTCAAGCGCCCCAATCCGGAGGGCGGGTGGAGCTACATCAGCGTCACCGGGAAGCCGGTGTTCGACGAGCAAGAGCGATTTCAGGGTTACCGCGGCACCGCCAGGGACATCACCGAGCAGAAGCGCGCCGAAGAGGCACTGCGCCAAAGCGAGGCACGCTTCCGCAGCCTGACCCAGCTCTCATCGGATCTGTACTGGGAACAGGACGACCACTACCGGTTCACCTCGTTTGCCGGCACCGGCTCGGAACGGGTCACCAATGTGCGCGGCTTTAATTTTGTCGGGAAGAAACACTGGGAACTGGACTACCTTAACATGTCCGCGGTCGAATGGTCCGCGCATATGGCGATTCTCGATGCGCGCCAGCCGTTCCATGACTTGGAGCTGTGCCGGCTGGACGAATCGGGCAAGAAGATCTGGATCGGCGTCAGCGGCGAACCGATGTTCGACGACACCGGCGTATTCAAGGGCTATCGTGGCGTCGGCAAGGACATCAGCGCGCGCAAGCAAGCCGAGGAGCGAATTCAGTACCTCGCGCATCACGACGGGCTGACGGCTTTGCCCAACCGCACGCTGTTCAGCGAACTATTGAGCCTCGCGATCCGGCAATCCAAGCGATACGGTCATAAATTCGCGGTGCTGTTCATCGATCTGGACCGGTTCAAGCTCATCAACGATACCTTGGGCCATGACGCGGGCGACGTTTTGTTGCGGGAAGTGAGCCGGCGGCTGACCGAAACGTTGCGTTCGAGCGACGTGATGGCGCGCTTGGGCGGCGATGAGTTCGTGGTGATGGTGCACGAAGTCGGAGCGCCGCAGCAGGTGGAGGCGGTGGCGCGCAAGATCATGGCCGCCGTAATCAAGCCGATCACGATCCAGGGGCAGGAATGCCGGGTCACCGCGAGCATCGGGATCTCGATGTATCCGGCTGACGCGGACGACGAGCAGAGCCTGATGAAAAACGCGGACACGGCCATGTACCGCGCGAAGGAAGAGGGCAAGAATACGTTCCGGTTCTACACCGATGGAATGAGCGCGCACTCCTTCGAGCGTCTGGCCATGGAGAGCAGCTTGCGGCGGGCGTTCGAACGTGAAGAGTTCCACCTGCATTACCAGGCCAAGCTCAACCGCAAGTCGGGCGCCATCACCGGGGTGGAGGTGCTGTTACGCTGGAGCCATCCGGAATTGGGCCTGGTTTCGCCCACGCAATTCATCCCCATAATGGAAGAGTCCGGTTTGATCGTTCCGGTCGGCCGCTGGATACTCGGAACCGCATGTGCACAAAACGTGGCATGGCAGCGTCTAGGGCTGCCGCCTGTTACTGTGGCGGTGAACCTTTCCGCCCGCCAGTTTTTCGACCAGAACCTGCTCCAGGACATCGCCGATGCGCTCGAAGAATCCGGGCTCGCGCCCGAACTGCTGGAATTCGAACTCACTGAAACCATGGTGATGCAAAACGCGGAGCGCGCGGCAACCGTACTTGCGGCCATGAAGAAACTGGGAGTGCGGTTGACGATCGACGATTTCGGAATCGGCTTCGCTTCGCTGGCCAATCTGAAGCGCTTCTCCGTCGACACGATGAAGGTCGATCGCTCTTTCATCCGCGACCTCTCTCAGGACAGTGAAGACCGGGCCATCACCCAGGCTATCGTTACCATGGGCAAAAGCCTGCAACTGAATGTGGTCGTGGAGGGCGTGGAGACGGAGGAACAGATGGCGTTCCTGCAGTCAGGGGCGTGCGATGAAATGCAGGGTTTTTACTTCAGCCACCCGATCGAATCCGACCAGTTCGCCGAACTGCTGCGGCGGAACGCCGCCTCGCAGCTGACAGCTATATCTTCGG
>DATHJM010000314.1:0-9293 GCA_035489775.1 Burkholderiales bacterium | reverse complement strand
CTCGACCAGCAGGTCGGGCGTATCCCAGGTCTCGGTGAGCCCGGGTCCGAGCCAGCCGCGCGGCCGCTTGCCGCCGGCCGCCTCGGCGAGCGCCTCGGTCGTCTTCCTGATGTCTTCGCGCTCGTTCTCGACCTTCTGCATGTTGCGCTGCGTGTAGCCGTGGCCCATGAACTCCCACTTGCGTTCTTTCGCCGCGCGCGCGATCGCGCCATAACCGCGGACCGCCGTGCCGTTGACGGCGAGCACGGCGCGGATCTCGTGCCGGTCGAGCACCTCCAGCATGCGCCAGAAGCCGACGCGGTTGCCGTATTCGTGCCAGGCCCAGTTCGGGATGTCGGGCATCGGCGAGCCGCCCGCGGGCGGCGTGAGCACGGTGCGCGGCATGGCCTGGTCGATGTCCCATTCCTCGACGTTGACGATCACCCAGACCGCGATACGCGCCCCGCCGGGGAGCTTGAGCGGGGGCCGCTCGGTGATCGGCGAATAGGAGATGCGCTCGGTGGGTTTCATTTAGGTCCCTGAAGTTTGCGAATTTCGTCCGACCGCATCACGGCGCCGAAGGCGGTCCGGATGCAGGCGAGCGCGGCCTCATGCAGCGCGGGTCCGTCCATGGTGTCAACGCAGTCCTCGACCACCACCACCGCATAGTCGCGCGAGCAGGCCGCGCAGGCGGTCGAAAGCACGCAGCTGTTGGTGTTAACGCCGGTGATGAAGACCGTGTTGATGCCGTGCGTGCGCAGGACGAAATCAAGGTCGGTGCCGATGAAGCAATCGTAGCGCTTTTTCGTATCGACGACCCAGTCGCGTTTTGCATCGAGCACCTGGGGCATGACGGTGACGCCGGGCATGCCGGCGATGTTATGTTTGAGCACGTTCGTGCGCGGATTGTTCGGGTTTCGCGAGCGCGCGAGCCACGCCGGCATGGAGGCGATCTCGTCCGCGTCGCGGTATTGCGTGAGCAGGTGCACGATCGGGATGCCGTCTGCACGGCAGCTCTGGAAAAAGCGCGCGTTGGCAGCCACTACGCGCGCGGCTCGGTCGGGGGCGAGCGGCATGGTTGCGACGATGGGATCGAGGTGACCGCGATGCAGGTCGATGGCGATGACCGCGGGTACCGGCCGGTCTACTCCAAGGTCCATTCTTTCCAGCGACCTACTTCCAGGGCATCAGCGAGGCGTGGATCACGTCCGGCACGCCCTGGCCGCCGACCGAGCGGATGGCGAGGTCCACGTCCTTCAGCCCGAAGCTGTGTGTCGTCACCTTTTCCAGGGGAAAGCGCTTCGAGGCGAGCTGCGCGAGGGCGAGCTCGCAGGCCTTGTAGCTGTGGCCGCGAGCGCTCTTGATGGTGATGAATTTCACCGTGACCCGCTCGAGCGGGAAATTCGGGAATTCCTTCATCTCGCCCTGGACCACGATCGTCCCGCCCTTGCGCTTCAACGCTTCCACGCCGAGCAGGATCGGGAGAGTCCCGGCGCCCGCGGTGCAGTCGAGCGCAACGTCAACGCCCCGGCCTCCGGTGATCTCCTTGATGCGCGCGAGCGGGTCTTCCTTCTGCACGTCGATCACGTAGTCGGCGCCCAGTTCTTTGGCGACTTTCATCCGTGCCGAATCCTTGGAGGTGCCCGTGACGATGATGAGCGACGCGCCCGCCTGCTTGCAGACCACGGTCTGGGAGAGCCCTTGTTGACCGGGCCCCTGGATAAGCACGGCGGAGTCGTACCCCACGCCGCCGTCGAAGAGCGACCATTCGACGCCGTTCGCCATGGGGGTGACCAGTCCCGCCAATTCCGCCGTGACGCCCTTCGGCACCCGGTGCACGACGGCGTTCCACGGGAGGTATACGTATTGAGCAAATCCGCCCCACAGATGGGGCGCCTTCTCCGCTGAGGTGTAGCCATAGCGGATGCCGTCCGGGTTGGTGCGCCAGTCGGTGTTCTCGCAGTGACGGTACTGGCCCAGGTGGCACCACTCGCACTTGCCGCACATGACGTAGTGCTCGACGAACACCAGGTCGCCTTCCTTGAAGCCTTTGCGCCGGGTGAACTCGCGGCCCGCCTTGGCGATGGTGCCGATGTTCTCGTGGCCCATGATCACCGGTGCATTGGACGGCGGCGTCTTGTAAAGCTTGACGTCGGTCCCGCAGATCCCGGCAACCTCCATCTTCAATAGCGCGCTGTCCTCCGGGATATCCGGCATGGGGAATTCCCGGATCTCGGTCCGGCTCGGGCCCGTTCTCACCGCCGCCAGCACTTTTTCCACCTGTATTCCTCCAATCAACGACCGCCGCTTCGCATTTTCTCACGCGCTGCCTGCGCGCTCCAATCGGCGCACCTGTTCCTCGGCACGGGACGCCGAAACGCCTGCTTGCTTGACTTGCCGTACCCGGCGACTGCATGATTTGCCGCAGCGCCCGCCTGCGAAGCGCCCTGGGGAAGATGGAAAATGCACCGTACTCTTTCTATTGTTACGGTCCTGTCGCTTTCTGCATGTTTGGGAGCGCGGCCACCTCCTGCGCCCCAGGCACCGACCCCGCCTTCCGCCGAATTGCGGAGCCAGACTGCGGAGCTCGAGCGCCGCGCGGCGCAGCTCGAACTGCAGATCATGGAGCGTGATTCCGTGATCGACACCCTGAATGCCAGGCTCGACGAAGCCTTGCAGGAGGTGGTCGGGGCCATGGGAAAACTGCAATCGCTCACCAGTCGAGCGGAGGCTGCTTCTGCCATGGCGGAGGCGGACGTGGCGCTGCAATCGATCACGAGTTCGGGCCGCGATTCACCTCAGTCGAGGCAGGGGCAGCGGCTGATGCAACTGAGCTCGGCCGAATTCAAGCGGAAAAATTTCGGTGGTGCGCTCTACCTGGCCAATCAGGCGAAGGGGGCGGCGCGCGCTCACCAGCTTGCGGGCGGGAGGCTGGGCAATATGCGTTCGGGGGAAACACCGTTCGCGGTACCGGTCAAGCTGGGTGTCAGCGCACGCGCCAATGTCCGCAATGGACCGGGTACGAACTTCGCAGTCTCATTCACCGCCGAATCAAGCGGCACTTTGTCCGGGCTCTCATACTTAGGGGACTGGATACGCGTGACGAACGATGCCGGAGCCGAAGGCTGGATTTCGCGCTCGCTTGTAGTTCGGCACGCCGACACGAGCCGCTAGGAAGTCCCCGTCTTCTCCTTCTTATTGATCTTGGCGCCGGCGCACACAACGCGATCCCGCCCGGCGCGCTTGGCTTCATAGAGCGCGGCATCCGCCTGCCCGATAACCGACTCCGCGGTATCGCCTTGGGAGGGATATTCGGCCACGCCGATCGAGATCGTCACCAACCCGCCCTCGAACTGCTCCGCCCGGACGCGCTCGCGGATCCGTTCCGCGGATTCCCTGGCGTGGTCGAGCGAAGTCGCCGAAAGCATAACCAGAAACTCTTCTCCGCCATAGCGCGAGGCACAGTCGTAGGCACGGATGGAATCGCGCAACACCGCGCCGACGCGCGCGAGGACTTCGTCTCCTGCCTGGTGCCCATGGGTGTCGTTGTATTTCTTGAAATGATCGACATCCAGCATGAGAATCGAGAAGGACTGGCCGGCCCGCTTCGCGCGCTCTAACTCATGCGTCAGGAGATTCATCAAATGCCGCCGGTTGCTCAATCCCGTCAGGGCGTCGGTTGTCGAGAGGCGTTCGAGTTCGTCGTGGTACTTGCGCAGGCTTTCGACCATGGTATTGAAGACCTGCGTCAGGTACCCCACTTCTCCGCCCCCGCCCGCAGGCAGTCCTGCCGGCAGATCGCCGGCGGACACCTGCGCTGCGGCGCTCGTCAGGCGGCGGAGAGGCCGCGCAATCAGGGCTGCAAGCCAGTAGGCGACGACAGCTATCACGGCAAGAAGGACGCCGATGACGAGAAAGGCTGCGTTTCTCAGCTGGTTCGCCTGACGATAGGCATCGGCTACGGGTATGTCCGCCACCGCGAGCCACGCGGCCTGTGACAGGGGTTGCGCGCTTCCCGAAACTTCGACCCCGTCGATACCGGGGTACTCGACGACCTCGCGGCCGGCCGCAAGCAGTCGATCCGCGACTCCCGGCGCCAGAACCTTCGTCTTCCCGCCGGCAGGTGCATTCCGCGAATCGGCAATCAGCGTCCCCCCGGCAGTCGTCAGATACACGTGCCCCCCCGAACGAGCGCTGAAACCACGAAGGGATTGCGTGAGTTCCGCAAAGTTCGTGCGCGCGACAAGCGCGCCCGCGACTCGGCCGTCGGTTTGCAGAACGGGCACGCCGAGAACAACGATCATTTTTTGCGCCTTCTCGTCCCAGTACGGTTCACCGACGAGGTTCTGCGACGACTTGAACGTCTTTCCCCACCCCTCCGGCAAACGCGCCGGACCCGCACCACGCGGGCTGCTGGCAACCAACCCGGCATTTGCATCGAGAAGCTGAAGCTCTTCGTAAATGACGAAGCGCGCCCGGACCGAGTTGAGATACTCCACAACGCGTCCCGCCTGTCCGCGACGGGCCACGGTCTCGGACACCACAGACGAGTTGGCGAACACGCGCAGATCGTAGAGGCGCTCCTTGAGCCACACGTCGGCTTCCCGTCCGGCTTGCGACCCCGTGGTCACCAACTCCTGCGTAATCTTCTCCGTGAGTGCGCGGCGGCTCTGCGCGTAAGCGATGAGAGAGATGATGAGAGACGGGATGAGCGCGGCAAGAATTGCAAACACGACAATCTGGCCGCGAATGCTATCCAGCCGAAACTGCAATAGCGCTTTCTGTATGAGCTGCCGCACAGTGGAAGATTTTCCCGGAATTGGCCAGGGCTTGCCAGCAGACCCACATTCTGCGCCTATCCGCGCTCACGCGCTGCGTGCGTCCTCCGATCCGCGTAGACTCTTCCGCCGCGCAGGACGGCAATTCCGCTATCATCGACTCTGCGCAATCGAAACCTCGAAAGACATGTCGACGCCAAATCCCGGCAACACGCCCAAATCGGGCGGACCGGTCGCCGCCGCGCTGATCGCAGACCTGGCTGCGGCCAGCCGCATCCTCGTCGCCCAGGGCGTGGTCGACGCCTTCGGCCACGTGTCGATGCGCCATCCTCAGGCGCCCGAGCGCTATCTGATGGCGCGCTCGATCGCGCCGGCATTGGTAACGCCCGACGACATCATCGAGTACGATCTGGACAGCAATCCCTGCGACGCCGGTGCCCGCTCGAGCTTCCTCGAGCGCTTTATCCATGGCGAGATCTACCGGGTGCGGCCGGACGTCACGTCCATCGTGCACAGCCATTCGCCCTCGGTGATCCCATTCGGCCTGGTCGGCGTGCCGATGCAGGCGATGTTCCATAACGCGGCCTTCATCGCGGGCGGCATTCCTGTGTTCGACATGCGCAGGAAGTTCGGCGCGACCGACCTGCTGGTCAGCAACGCGCCCAAAGGCGTGGCGCTCGCCGCGGTCATGGGCAAGAAGGACGTCGTGCTCATGCGCGCGCACGGCAGCGTGGCGTGCGGGCCGACGTTGCAGGCCGCGGTGTTCCGCGCCGTCTACACCGAGGTCAATGCCCGCATCCAGCACTGGACCCTCGCGCTCAAGGGCGGTGCGCCCATTGCAGCGCTGGATGACGATGAAGGCCGGCTCGCGGACGCGGTCAACCAGACCGCGGGCATGCGCGCCTGGGACCTGTGGCGCAGCCAGGTTCGAAGCCAGGTCAATTGGTAACAGGTTCCGAAGGGGACAAACGTCATGTCAGCAGCCGAATTGAAGCACCGCGGGGACGTTGCATCGCAAGCCGAATTGAAGCAGCAGCTTGTAGACTGCATCCGCATGCTGGAGCAGTCCGACATCATCGACTACAACGGCCACTGCAGCATCCGCCTCGACGACAACCGCGTCCTCATCAACATCGGGTCATGCCAGCGCAGCCGCCTCACGGTGGATGACATTTGCACGATCGACCTCGAAGCGAACCAGATCGAAGGCAAGGGCAGTGCGCCGCTCGAGCGTCACCTGCATTGCGGGATCTACCGGGTGCGAGCCGACGTCGGGGCGATCGTCCATGCGCATCCGAAGTGGTCGACGTTCCTCACCATGGTCGGCGAGAGCTACCAGCCGGTGTATGCGCAGGGCTCGCTCCTCTACCCGGTGCCGCTGCTCGATTCGCCGAACTCGATCAACAACCGCGCGATGGCGGACCGGCTGGCGGCGACGCTCGGCGACCGGCCGGCGGCGTTGATGAAGTCGCACGGCGCGGTGACGGTCGGCAAGGACATCGTCGAGGCGTTCGTGCTCGCGAACTACATGGAGGAGAACGCCTACCGGCAATACATGGCGCTGCAGATCGGCAAGCCCTACGCGTTCAGCGAGGAGGAGCTGGCGCTGTGCCGCGAGAAGCTCTGGAACGCGAATCTCTTCAAGCGCACCTGGGACCATTTCCGGGCGAAGCTGTCATCCTGAGGGCAGCGAAGCACCTGCGTTTGACAGCCGAAAGGGCATTTTTTCCCGCGCTATGAGCGCCAGCGCACGGTAAGGCTCTTGCCCGAGGGGCACAATCGCGAAGCAGCTAGAAACGGGTGCGATAGCGGGCAATTTCGCCTTCGCGGCGCCCGCCGATTCAGCAGACAGAGGAACCACCATGAACAAGTTCAATATCATCAACGCGATTGCAATTGGGATCGGCCTCGCCTTCAGTGGCGGCGCGATGGCGCAAACCATGTCGAAAGGCAAATATCAATCCGAGAGGAACAGCATCGCCGCCGAGTACAAGTCGGCGGAGGGAGCCTGCAAATCCCTGTCCGGCAATGCGAATGACATCTGCAAGGCCGAGGCGAGCGGCAAAGAGAAGGTCGCGAAGGCGGAGCTGCAAGCCAAATACAAGCCCTCGGCGGACGCCCGGCACAAGGTGCGCGTCGCCAGGGCAGACGCCGATTACTCTGTGGCGAAGGAAAAATGCGATGACAAGGTCGGCAATGTCAAGGACGTCTGCGTGGAAAAGGCCAAGGCCGCCTCGGTTGCCGAAAAGGCCGACGCAAAGGCGCAGCTGAAGACCGCCAACGCGAACAGGAAAGCCGCCCAGACCTCCGCCCAGGCAAAGAAGGAAGCGAAAGTAGAGGGCGCTGAAGCGCGCAAAGATGCGCGATCGGACAAGCGCGATGCCAATTACGCCGTTGCGAAGGAAAAGTGCGATGCTTTTGCAGGCGACGCGAAAACCGATTGCATGAACAAAGTGAAGGCGCGTTTCGGCAAGTCGTGAATCGGGATCAGGCAGGTATTGTTGTTCAATCCGGTACCTGCCGGTTTCAACAATTCAATGGGGGAGCAGGCGGTCGAACTCTGTTTTGACCACCGCGTAGCACTCGCAGACGTGCGCTTCCAGTTTTTGACGATCCGGCACGACGACGCGACCGCGAGCGTATTCGATCAATCCGGCCCGCTGCAGTTTTTCAAGGCCCTCCATGGCGCCTTCGGGGCCGACTCCGAGCATGTCGGCGATCAGTTTCTGCGTCATCTGCAACGTGTTCGAAGGCAGGCGGTCCAGGCTCAAAAGCAGCCAGCGGCTTAGTTGCTGTTCCAGTGAATGCAGCCGGTTGCAAACCGCTGTCTGCGTCATCTGCGTGATCAGCGCTTGAATGTAGCGCAGCACCAGATGTTGAAACGGGCCGCCAAGGCGAAACTCATCCCGAAGCACGTCGGATTTGAGCGCGTAGGCGTGACCGGCGTTCTGCACAACCGCCTTGCGGGGCGTGTTCGAGCCGCCCATGAACACCGCGATCCCGACCACCCCGTCGTTGCCCACAAGAGCGATTTCCGCAGGCGCTCCGTCCTTCATGACGTGCAGCAGGGAAATGACGCCGGTGGTCGGGAAATACACCTTGTCCAACGGATCGCCGTCTTCATAGACCGGCCAGCCGAGCGCCAATGGTGCGATTTGCAACTCGGGCAGCAGGCGTTCATAGGCCGCCGCCGGCAAAGCGGCGAGCAGTTGGTTTTGGCGTGGGCTGTGTGGGCTGAGCACGACAAGGCCGTTGGGGACGTTCCGGTATTTCAGGAAGACGGAAAGTCCCGCCTGGTTCCAGACCGGTTTTCAAAATAAGCGAGGGAGTGTCGGCGGTCTGTTCGGTATCGCACAGTGCGGCATGGCGGGACTGTTCGGTACCGCACAGTACGGCATGGCGGCAAAGAGAGACTATACGAAGGCCAGCGCCGCTACGTGGAAAACCTTCAGCCGCTGCGCGCAGAGCCCTGATCTTGGGGCCAATCCACGGGCGAAATAGATGGATTGAATCTGCCTAGAAAATGGTAATGGACCTCGCGTCAAGCCTGCCAGGCGGCAGCCCGATTGCGCCACGCCCGCCTGGTGCGGCCGTGTCCTTCGCGGACGAAATCGAGGTCGTGCTGACCCGCCTCGACGTGGGACCCGACGCGGTTCGTGCATCGGCAGCGCTGCTCTCGGAGGCAGAGCGGCAAAAAGCCAGTCGCTTTGCCTTCGATCGCGATCGCCGCCGGTTTACCGTCGCACGCGCGCGACTGCGCCGATTGCTCGCGGCACGACTGGGCGTGCAGCCCGAATCGGTCGAGCTGGTGTACGGGGAACGCGGCAAACCCGCGCTCGCGCGACCTTGCGCGGCCTCGGACCTGCGCTTCAACATGACACACTGCGGTGAGGTCGCCGCGTACGCCTTTGCGCCCGGACGCGAGATCGGGGTCGACATCGAAGCCGTGCGTGCGATCCGCGACGCCGACGAGATCGCGGCGCGTTTTTTTTCCCGCCGCGAGAACGAGGCCTATCTCGCTCTCGACCCTGGCGACAAGCCGCTGGGATTCTTCAACTGCTGGACGCGCAAGGAAGCCTTCATAAAAGCGCTCGGCGACGGCCTTTACCATCCGCTCGATCGCTTCGATGTCTCGCTCGCACCGGGTGAGCCGGCCCGGATTCTCCGCGTCGAGCACACGCCCGGGGACCGCTGCGGCTGGACGCTTCACAGCTTCTTGCCGGGCCCAGGACTGGTCGGCGCCGTCGTCGTGCGGAAATTCGCGCACGAGTTGGCCCCAACGGCAGGTCCTGGAATTGCACTCGTTCCCCCGTCGTCGAGTTACGGGGACGATAGATGAACCCCGCGTTGATCATGAAACACCTTGTGCCTTCGTCGACGGCGCAGCCGCTGGAGGCCTCCGCGGAATTCAGGGTCGGCGTTGGTTCCGTGCCGTACTTGGCCGATCACGGTTTTCAGGACATGGTCGTGCTGCCCGGATCGTTCTACATTGAAATGGCCCTGAGTATGGAACGTGAGCTTTCCAAGCGCGTTGCG